>NZ_JAUBTR010000186.1:0-1772 GCF_036705045.1 Microcoleus sp. BR0-C5 | reverse complement strand
GATTTTAAATCACCCTAACCTTCCTTCAGTCTTGTCTTATGGTACTCTGGCTGCTTAAAAACTGTCCGGAGTATTGAAACTTAATTAATTAAGTATCAAAGATTAAGTAGTCATTAACCTGAAGTAAGGGACAAGAGTACGCCACATACTGCCACTTTGTTTAGCTTGGGCAAGTGCGTAAGTCGAATGTCTTTCCTACAGGGCGCAAATAGACTACTTTTAAATTCTGCCTTTAGATTACCTAATAACTTTGTACACTTTGTATGTTATTTACCTTTGTCGTTGCTATCATCTGTCTTCAGGAGAATATACAAATAATTCTTTAGAGAGACTTATAACCACAATCAAGTGTATACTTCGCTACAAGCAGTTAAGTTAGAGTTTGGCGTTTGTGTAGCAAGCGTCCAAAAAACAACGCTTGTCTTGAAAATTCCTGTCTGTAGCGGATGGCTGATAAGCTGTGTTGCATCTAGATTGCCTATGGTATTAGAGAGGGAGAGGGGGAGAAGAGGAGAGGGGGAGAGGATTTGACGATTTTTGATGGGGACTCGAAATATACAATTTAAATGCACAACAGCTTACAGCATTGCAAGTTCGTTTCAGTCTGTCCATAAATTTTTAAAGTTTCCTCACTCATTCTATAAAATTGGAATTACGACTTGACTAATTGAGGAAGGGAGGAACGGATAGCCGAAGTGCAGCGGGATGTGAGACTCCATTACTCAGAGGTTGCCATCAACTTGCTGGGATTGTGGGAACACTGAGGGAATGTGGAACTGTACTTCAAACGCCACTACAAAGCGTTTAATTATCGCATCGAGAAACTGACGGAGTATTTCGTGTTTCCCAATGTCAAGCGCACCCTGCGGGATTTGTTTGAAATGGATCCAAAAGTGCGAGCGTGATGTTGAGTTGAATACGATCGGCTTGTGGTGGGTGATGTTGAGTTGGATGTGCGGGTTCGGGGTGAGTGCGATCGTCAAACAACAACCTAGACGAACGCCACCAGCGATTTCTAATTCAACTTCAGGGAACTGCGGAGCGTTTTTGAATGCGCCCAAAAGAATGGAAACAGTCTCAATTAGATTCTGTCAGGAACTACCATTCTCCACAAAAGTTTTTAGCTTTGAAGCGTTCCTCACTGCATTTCCCTCTCCGTCGTTGTTGAAGTAGACGAACACGCTTCGCCCCTGGCTTTTCCACTCATGGATGCGATCGGCCCACCAATGCAAATCATCATCAGAGTAGGAGCAGCCGTAGAGATTGTTGGAGTCGGGGCCGTGGAGGCGCAGATAGGCGAATGAACCCGTTACACGCAGGATACACGGAAGGTGGGCGCCGCTCATCACGCCGTAAGCCGCTCCACAGCGTTCCAGCAGCGAAAATACCTCTTCTGTGTGCCAGCTTGGATGTCGGAATTCCACAGCTACTTTGATCCAGGAGGGCACCTGTTCTAGAAAGTAGGCTAGCCGAGCCAAATCGCAGCCGAACTGGGGAGGGAGTTGCACGAGTAGAATACCCAATCGTGAGCCCAGGCATTGAAGTCCCTCACTCATCCGTTCCAACCACTTTTCTGGCGAGTAAAGACGCTTGGAGTGCGTTAGACCACGGGGCGCTTTTACGGTCATCAGAAATCCTTGGGGGAGGCGCTCTCGCCAGTTAGCAAAGGTAGTGTTTGGTGGCCAGCGGTAGTAGGTGCTAAGCTGACACGCAGCTAGATTGTATAATATAAATATAAGATAAGCGCTCATTAGTTATAATGTATGCCAGCC
>NZ_JAUBTR010000114.1:0-13956 GCF_036705045.1 Microcoleus sp. BR0-C5 | reverse complement strand
TTTGACTGCCGATAGCGGTGGCTATTCCTCAAAACACTACTACTATTCTCCCGGCAATTTAGATGCGTTTGCCCTGACCCCGAACATGATTTCTCAACAAGGTAACTAAGTTGACAGTAACAGTTACATGAGCGTCATTTGCACAAGCCATTGCATAGGTTTCGCCCTGAATATACTCGTGTTTGAGCGGACTGAGTTCTTCTAACTTCAGATACTCTTCCGGCGAGATATAATTGTGGGTGCGATCGGGAATCATTGGCTTTCCCAAATTTCAGTTTTCGATGATTTCAGTCGAGGTATTTGTATTATAGCAGTTTTCACTCGGATGAAATACAGGACACAGCAGTATGGACACGGCACTGCTGCCGACTATTGTCAGTGAATTATTACCCAAATTTGTATAATTTCTTAGTACCAGAAGGGGGACGGGTTCCTGTAGGATAGGTGGCAACCTCCGACTCTTATAAATGAAGTTTCTAACCCGCATTTGGTATTTTTCCTAAAAAAAACCGGTTTCTTCAAGAAACCGGGTTTTTCACACTTACGCGGCGTGTTGTCGATACCAATCAATCGTATTTTTCAACCCTTCCTTAAACTTCACCTCCGCAACAAAACCAAACTTTTCCTTAGCCCTTTGCGTATCCAAACAGCGGCGCGGCTGACCGTTCGGTTTGTCTGTTTCCCAAACAATTTCTCCCTCAAATCCCATCAATTCGCAAATCGTTTCCACTAAATCGCGAATTTTAACTTCGCTATTCGTTCCCAAATTAACCGGGTCAGATTCACTGTAAGATTGAGCCGCCATCACAATTCCCCGCGCGGCATCTGTGGAATACAAAAACTCGCGGCTAGGGCTGCCGTCGCCCCAAACTGGAAGTGTTTTGTCTCCCCTTTCTTGCGCTTCGTGGACTTTGCGAATTAATGCGGGGATGACGTGGGAACTTTTCGGGTCAAAGTTATCTTCCGGGCCGTACAGATTTACTGGTAGCAAGTAGATACCGTTGAATCCGTATTGCTGGCGGTAGGATTGCAGTTGCACTAATAAGGCTTTTTTCGCTACTCCGTAAGGTGCGTTAGTTACCTCTGGGTAGCCGTTCCACAGGTCATCTTCTTTGAAAGGAACTGGGGTTAAATTGGGATAAGCACAAATCGTGCCTACGCAGACAAATTTTTCGACTCCTGCTTCGTAGGCGGCGTGAATTAGTTGCGCGCCCATCATCAAATTATCGTAAAATAATTCAGCGGGTTTGACTAGGTTTAAGCCGATACCGCCGACGTGGGCGGCGAGGTGAATGATGAGATCTTGTTTGTCGGCGGCGCGCTTGCAGTTTTCCATGACGCGGAGGTCGCAGTCGCGCGATCGAGTTACAGAAATTTTATCAGCATCGGCCCCTGCTTTCACTAACTGGTCGATTACCTGACGGCCCAAGAAACCGGCGCCGCCCGTGACTAGAATGCGTTTGCTGCTTAAATCCAAGCTTGTCATAATTTTAGCCTCGGGATTTTGAATAAGGGTCGATCGACAATTTCAATTCTAAAATTGTTGCTTTAGCAAAAAAAGCTTTCAGCTACTGGACGAGGTTGCCCACAAATCTGTTTTAGCTGCCGCAGATAGGGACAATATGGTTCGTGCACACCCGAAAGTTAGATAGAGGGGTCGCGACTCCTCAACTATCATTTTAATGTTTTTTTTTAGCCCGCACATCCGAAAATTTTGCGAACAATTAAGCTGGTTCTTTGAATTCCGATGGCGCTAATATAGCGGTTCTCAAGCGTGGTGAGGTATGGGGGCTAGTCCTATGCCCTATGCCCTATGCCCTATGCCCTATGCCCGCGAGAGCACCTCATGTTACGCTCGAAAGGCTATAGCTGTAACAACCCTCTCATCAGTTGTGAAGTGTTTGCAGGGGCAATCCTCCGGGGCGCGCCTTTCGCCAAAGTGGTAGACACGGGGCCCTACCCCTACAAATTGTTCGTACTGACTGCTTGGTTTAGCGACTTAATCAAATCCGTTGCCCGAACCGCGACCTTGCTGGTCTAAAGCTTTCATGTCAGCATCTACCATTAAATGTACTAACTCCTGAAAAGTTACAGAAGGTTCCCAATTTAATTGCTGGCGCGCCTTAGTCGAATCGCCAATCAACAGTTCGACTTCTGCCGGCCGCAAGTAGCGTTCGTCAAACTCCACATATTTTTGCCAATCTAAATTGACGTAAGTAAAAGCCAAATCGAGAAATTCCTTAATGGAATGGGTCTCGTTGGTAGCAATGACATAATCGTCAGGCTTGTCTTGTTGCAGCATCAGCCACATCGCCCGCACGTAGTCTTTAGCATAGCCCCAGTCCCGCTTGGCATCGAGATTTCCCAAGTAAATCTTTTTCTGCTTGCCGGCGACTATTCTGGCAACGGCGCGAGTAATTTTGCGAGTTACAAAAGTTTCGCCACGGCGGGGAGATTCGTGATTGAACAAGATGCCGTTGCAGGCAAAAAGTCCGTAAGATTCGCGATAATTTATTGTTTGCCAGTGACCGTAAACTTTGGCGCAGGCGTAAGGACTTCTGGGATAAAAAGGAGTTGTTTCTTTTTGTGGAACTTCCTGCACCAAACCAAACATTTCCGAAGAACCTGCTTGATAGAACCGCACTTCTATGCCGGTTCGGTGCTGATAGTCCCGAATTGCTTCTAGCAGGCGCAATACTCCCATCCCTACTGTGTCAACCGTATATTCCGGCGAGTCAAAACTGACTCGAACGTGAGATTGAGCGCCTAAGTTATAAATTTCTACCGGCTGAACTTCTTCCAATATCCGGCGGAGAGTGGTGCCGTCCGTCAAGTCGCCGTAGTGTAGAAACAGGCGCGCACCATCGCTGTGAGGATCGACATATATGTGGTCAATTCGATCGGTATTGAAACTAGAACTGCGCCGGATAATGCCGTGAACTTCATATCCTTTCTCTAACAGTAATTCGCTCAAGTAGGAGCCGTCTTGACCTGTAATACCTGTTATTAGCGCTCGCTTACGTTGCGTCATCTGATTTTCCTGTGACAGGCTGTGTTAATTCACAATAAATTTTTTGGCAGAGGCTGTTGCTCCCTGCCGGCCGTATTCTCAAACTGCTTTATAAAACTTACTCAAACTTAACTTTATTTACCTAAAGCCAGTTGAAGTTTACTTCCTACGCTGTTGGGTAGTGGGCTATCCCAAGATAAGTAGGCTATCCCCCTTAAGCCAAAGGTTATAGAGTTAAGTTTAACACCTAAACCTAAAGTAGTCTATCTAGAAGAACTGATCTTTCTAGATGAATAAGAGGTAGGTTTATTTAAGTATTTGCCCCTTTAGTTAAGCTCACAATTCTTCGATCGGCATCCAGGAACTGTTTAGTTTTGACAAAGAGTTTGTCGCTGATTGTCAGTAGTCAGCATCAGTGGTCAGTAACAAATAAAACTAACTACCGATTGCTGACTGCGGACAAAAATTAGTATGCGCCGTTATTTTTGGGAAAAATCACAACTCCAATTGTTTTGAAAACAATCCACATATCCATCCAAAGGTTTTTGTCATTTGCGTAATAGAGGTCGATTTGGACTCGGCGGGGATAGGGAATGTCGTTGCGACCGGACACTTGCCACAAGCCTGTAATTCCAGGTCTTATGGTGAGAATTTTGTTGATGTGATTGCCGTATCTCGGCAGTTCTTCTTCAACTAAAGGTCTGGGCCCGACGACGCTCATATCTCCTTTTAAAACATTCCAAAACTGGGGAAACTCGTCTAAACTGGTCATTCGTAAAAATCTTCCAATCCAGGTAATTCGAGGGTCTTGTTTCAGCTTGAAATTGTCCTCAAACTCTTGACGCAAATGCGGAGAATTTTCCATGATTTCCAGCAATATATCGTCCGCATTTTCCACCATCGTTCTGAATTTCAGGCAATAAAACCTTTTACGGTTTTTGCCTACTCGTTCCTGTACGTAAAAAATAGGACCGGGCGAGCTTAAGGCAATTAAGAAAGCCAAAAGCAGGTAAACCGGAGCAAACAGGATCAGAACCGATAAGGAAAACAGGATGTCAAATAACCGCTTGAAAAGTTCTCCGTCGAGGCTCTGTAGAGAACGACTTATGCGTCTATCTCCTTGCAGGACAGACCCAAAACCGCGTCTTGCGATCGCTCGAATTACCTTGCCGGAGATTAGTTGGCTGTCGGCAGTCATCTTACTCCTTCACTTCACACCACACACAGTCCTGATCATAAAGCCTCAAGACGCTTTGTTCTCTGAATTATGTTTCAAATACTCAATTTTCTGCCTTCAGAAGGCTTCAAAAGGCAGAAGGCAGAACGAAGAGGGCTTCTGGCGACAGAAGGAAGAAGGCACAAGGCACTGATGCAGAGGTCTTCTGAAGGCACTTATACAAAGGCAGAAGGAAGATTGTCCCGCTATCGGGTTGTGGTACTCTCAAGCCCCAGACTCGGTAAAATCACGGGATTGAAATTCCTGATAGCAGCGTTCCACAAAAGCTAGATAGCGCTGCCCAAAGACTTCGGGGGCAAACTGTTCAGCGCGCAACCTGCCGATTTCTGGCTCAAATTTGCCTTGCAACTGCTCAAATTCCTCGACAGCTTCGACTAATGCTGCTGGGGTTTGGGAGGAAAAAAATAAACCAGTCCCAGTCTCTGGGTGTTGGCGAATGTCGAGCACTGTCTCCAAAGCGCCCCCTGCTGCATAGGAAATTACCGGTGTTCCGCAAGCTTGAGCCTCTACCAAAGCTATGCCAAAATCTTCGCAAGCTGCATAGACAAAGGCTTTCGCCTCTGCCATGTACTTTTCAACTATGGAGGCGGGCTGCCAGCCGAGCACTTGCACGTTGGGTTTGGCGAGAAGCCGAATCATTTCTAATTCTGGCCCGGTGCCGATGACAATGAGAGTATGCCCTAGTTGATTGAATGCTTGGACGATCGCACTTACGTTTTTGTAACTTACCAACCGACAAACGGTGACGTAAAAGTCTTGTTTTTGCCGCATCAAGGAAAATCGCTCGATATTTACCGGCGGATAAATCACCTGGGCCCGCCGCCGATAACACCGCCAAATTCGGCGCGCCGTGTGTTGAGAGTTAGCGATGAAATAATCAACGCGATTGGCGGAAATTACGTCCCACTGTCGCAGTCGATGCAACAAATATCGCGTCAGCAGACCCTGGATGCCTCGTCCGGCTTTGCTGCTACGCAAATAGTCAAAAGTTAAGTCCCAAGCGTAACGCATGGGCGTGTGGCAGTAGCAGACGTGCATTTGCTGGGGACTGCTGAGGATGCCTTTGGCGACGGCATGGGATGATGAGAGGATGATGTCGTATTCTCGCAGATCCAGTTGTTCGATCGCGATCGGCAGAAATGGCAGATATTTTTGCACGCCGCTGCGGGCCTTGGGAAAGTGCTGCAAAAAAGTTGTGCCAATCTGTCGCCCGAAAAGATAGCTTTCGGGATTGGTTGATTCAAAGTCGATGAGGGCATAGATATCTGCCTCGTCTACGTGTTTGAGAATTTCCTGTACTACGAGTTCTGAACCGCCAGTAGCTAAGGGCGTCAACCATTCGTGAACTAGGGCGTATTTGAGTTGTTTCACTTGTATTTGTAGCCGATCGAACGATGTGTTAGCGCCAGTTCTGTCAATATTAATCTTACTGAGGGATCACTTACGCCATATCGGGCCATCAACCAGGTTTCTAGGTAGGTATCTTCAAACTGAGATGTTGCACCATTCTCAATTATTTGTTTAGGAACAGGCTTTTCGGCCTGTTCCACAAGAAAATTCACTCTTTGTGGAACAGGCCGAAAAGCCTGTTCTTGAGAATGGTACAAGATGTGAGTCAAACCAAGGATTTTGGGAATAAACGGGGTTTTTGTCAAATCAGCCACAGCAAAACAGCACTCTCCGGCAGTGATTTCCCAGATTGTTGACAATAAATACTATTAGGCTCAATACTAAAGGTGATTTGCGATCGGCTAAATCTTCGGAACGGGCGATCGGCCGTAATGTGGTGTGAGGAAAAAATGTCCAGAATTTTGTGGAAGGGACTTTTAGTTAGTCCCGCTGTATTGGCAGCAAGTTTAGTCGTATCTTCGACGGCGCTAGCAGCAGAGAAACCTGTAGAAATTGCCACCACAGCTCAAGCTGATCAATTGCAATTAGCAGGTGCTGTAACCGAGGCAGCCAAGTCTGAGACGGCAAAGCCTGAGACAGCCGAACCAGCGTCACTAGCTAGCAAATCAACTGTTGAAACTATTGAGAAAGAAAGTGCGAACCTCTACGAGGGCTTTCCTTCGGATCGCTTCGCTAACACTAACGATTTGAGTGCCCCAGTTGCCGAACAAGCAAAAGCACCGGAAAACGCAGTTGCAGCAGATTTAGGCGAAACCAAACCCGCAGTCACGCCCGCAAATTTAAGTGCCGAACAACCTGTCGCGGAGCAAATCCCCGCAGTCGCGCCCGCAAACTTAAGCGAAACGCAACCCGCCACTACACCGGCTAATTTAAGCGCCCAAGAGCATATTTCCCAATCGACTGATCCAAGTGCCCAACCTCCAGCACAGTCAAATGTTTTAGAACAAATTAATGAATACACCACAGAAGGCAGTAGCAGCGAAGATGCGGCCGGCCAAGTAACCTCTGTTTCGCAACTTTCCGACGTTCGGCCCACCGATTGGGCATTCCAAGCTTTGCAGTCTCTAGTAGAGCGCTACGGGTGCATAGCGGGCTATCCTGACGGCACTTTCCGCGGCAACCGGGCAATGACTCGCTACGAGTTTGCGGCAGGTTTAAATGCGTGTTTGGATAAAGTTAGCGAGCTGATTCAAGGCGGTTCCAGAAGTATGGCGACGCGAGAAGATTTGGCTTCTGTGCAAAGGTTGCAAGAAGAATTTGCGGCGGAATTGGCAACTTTGCGCGGCCGCGTCGATGCTTTGGAAGCGCGCGCCTCTGAATTAGAAGCAAATCAGTTTTCAACTACGACTAAACTCAACGGCGAAGTCATATTTGGTTTGACAGGTATCGCTAGGGGAGAGGATGCTGAAGGTAACGATGCCGATAAAGCGACGGCTTTTGGCAGCAGGGTTCGTATCAATTTCGACACGAGTTTCTCTGGAGAAGATTTGCTGAGAACTCGATTGCAAGTTTTAAATTTGGGTTCGTTTTCTACTAATAATACCAAAACCGCTGAAGGGGAATTGCGGTTTAATGCCGGGCCTTTTGCCGAGGCTAGCAATACTGTAGGTTTAGATGCGCTGCTTTACCAATTCCCTCTCGGCAAAAGCACGACTGTAATTCTCGAAGCTAATGCCGGCGCTGCTGATGATTTTGCTAACACCGTCAACCCTTACTTTGACGGAGACGGCAGCTACGGCGCTCTTTCTAACTTCGGTACTCGCAACCCGATTTACTATTTGATTGGTGGTTCTGGTATCGCTCTACGACATCAGTTTGGGGAGAAACTGGAGCTGAGTTTGGGATATTTGGCCGGCAACGCCGCGAGTCCGACGCGGGGTAACGGTTTGTTCAACGGTTCTTACGGCGGTTTGGCTCAGTTGACTTTCAAACCCAACGAGAACATGGCTTTAGGTTTAACTTACGTTAATTCCTACAACGTCGTCACCGGTACCGGCAGCAATGCTTCTAATTTCCCGGTGCGTCTGGCTTCCTTCGGGCTCGACAGCGATAGCAATGTGCCAGTTTCTAGCAATTCCTACGGCGCGCAAGCTTCGTGGCAGTTGAACCGGGGATTTGCAATTGGCGGTTGGGCTGGTTACACTAATCAGCGCATTTTATCCAACTTGGGTACTCCTACGGGTTCTGTGCAGCGGGGCGATCAAAAAATTTGGAACTGGGCAGTTACTTTGGCTTTTCCTGATTTGTTGAAAGAAGGAAATGTGGCGGGGATTATCGTAGGTATGGAGCCGCGGGTGACGAGTTCTACTAATCGGACTTTGCCGGAAGATAAGGATACTTCGCTGCACGTTGAAGGTTTTTATCAGTTTAAGTTGAGCGATAATATTTCTATCACTCCTGGTCTGATTTGGCTGACTGCTCCTGACCACAATAAGGATAATTCTGATTTGGTGATTGGGGTTGTTAGAACGACGTTTACTTTCTAGGAGCCGCACTTGGGGATTTTAGACTTTAGATTTTAGATTGGCAGTTTTAATCTAAAATCTAAAATCGCCCATCTAAAATCGGTGGGGGCTTGGGTTTAATGTCTAAACAGAAACGACCAGCTTTAGCTAAAGCTGGTCTGCACAAATAGTTAAATCCGTTGTGTTCCCACAGTGTTTTTCTCACAGTGAGGAAACCCAAGTTGCACGTTTCTTTGCAGCGGGTTCTCAAAGAAATATCATCTCTCTTAAGTGGTATTATAACAACAAAATTTAATTTTGTGTAATAAAACTTTACATTACAGACCGATTTTTATTTTGAGGACGATCGCACTTCTGGTCACTTTGTATAATCAAACCGGAGTTCAAAAATCCGGTGTCTGCGTAGGTTTATCGGTTCCAAACAGGTTATTTTGGGTAAAAACGAGGTTTCGATTGCCGATCAACCTTTTTACACACTTTGTATAAATCAAGCCGGGGCTTGCTGCGGTCTACCCCAGACAATTCGCTCCTGCTTGTATACAACCATACCCGGTTTAGCACCTTTCGGCTTGTATACATATTTCGGTTCTGTATAAACCACGGGGACTTGTTCGCTGTGGCGGGCGCGACTGTAGTAAGCAGTCATGTCGGCGGCAAATTGCAAATCGGTTTCTTCAGCCACAGTACCGGGTTTGAGACGCAGCAAAGCGTGGCTTCCGGGAATCTCTAGGGTGTGGAACCACAAGTCGTAGTCGTTGGCGGTGCGAAAAGTGAGTTGGTCGTTTTGGCGATTGTTGCGCCCGATTAATAATTCAAAGCCGCTGGGGGTTTGGTAGCGGTGAAATTCGATCGCAGCATTTTTGTCGGTACTGCGGTAATCTGGTACGTCTAGATATTTTTGCTGGATCAGTTCTTCGCGGATTTCGGCGAGGGTTTGCAAATCTTGGGTGTTGCGGTAGGTTTCCAATACCGAAAGTGCGACTTCAACTTGTTCTAAATAGTCGATTTCTTCCTGTACGGCGGCTAACAAAGGTTCTACTGCAATGCGAGCTCTTTTAAGTTTTTGGTGTTTTTTGTAGAGGGCTTGAGCGTTTTGAACGGCGTTTTTTTCCGGGTTTAGGGAAATGATAACTGGTTTTTCGGTTTCAAAGTCGGGGAGAGAAATCGATTTCATTCCCGGTTCCCAATGCTGCAAATTTGCCATCAGTAAGTCGGCTTGGGATTTGTGGGTGTCGGCGTCTGCGGATTGCTGTAAACGTTCTTTAAATGTGTTGGCTTTGAGGCGCAGTTTTGCGAGGACGTTGTTGAGTTTTTGGGTAAGCTGATGCCGCAGTTGGGCGAATACTTCTTGATTGATTTCGCCTGTGTAGTAGCTGTTAAGTAATTCTTGGACGGAAGAGATGGAAGAATCAGAGGGCGGGAACGGGGACACCGCCCCTACATTGTGGTGATTTTCTGGTGTCGGCCAATCGATGACGGTGTAGCCTTCGGGGGTAAAACTCGGGTGAAATTTGGAGTTTTCTAGGCATTGCAGCCAGTATAGCCAGCGCTGGAATAGTTGCTGCCATTGGTCGGGATTGAGGCTGTCGGTGGATTGTTCGGGGTCTAAAGAAGCCGATCGAATCATTGACAAAACTAAGGCTTTACTCATCCCTCGGTAATTCTTCAACATATTGCTCTTTAATTGCCCAGGAACCAGGCTAATTCGTGATTGCCAGCGGTTTTGAGATTCACTCAGACTCGGCACTGCATCGGTCAAAGACGGGGGCATTTCGTAGGGTTGCCCGGTTTGGATGGGACGGACGGTGGACTGTTTGGCGCTGACTTGGTGGGCGCAGGTGACAACGAGGTTGTCTTGGGCAGTGAGGATGACGTTGCTGTACTTGCCCATGATTTCGGCGTACAGGTGCCAGAGGGCGGGTTCTCCGGGGCGTTTGGCGAATTGCAAGTCGATGACTCTTTCCCAGGGGGAGACGGGGGCGATGGAAACTAAGGCTAAACCGCTGAGTTGGTGCCGCAGTTGTTCGCTGAAGGTGAAGGTGTCGGGAATGCGGGGCGGGGGGTCGCCGACGCAGATGCGCGCGGCCACAGGATGCCAGGAAAGGTCAATCCAGCCGCGCCCTTTCATGGTGCGGAGGGCTAGGGACACGGTAAATCGATCGCGCTGGTAGACTTGTTCTAAGCGCGCTGGCAGCCATTGGGCTCGCAGTTCGCTGCAAGCTGCGGTTAAAGTTGTAAAGTCTACGGGTTGCACGGTGGCCTCTTTGCGATCGAACTATCTATTTATATGCTGACAGATATTGGTCACATTTTACTAACTATATCAAATTATTCTTTACTCTTGGCTTCGCATCCTTCGCTATGAAACCGCTTCAATAATCCCGTTAAAAAATAACAAATAACAAATAACTAATAGACATCTCCTAAAAAGCAGGTTTTGAACAGGCAGGATGCCTGTTCCACAATAATTATGGGAGATATCTAATAACAACTAACTAATAACTTCCCGAATCAATTGCAAATGTTTGTCCAAAGGTGCGATCGTATTAGCTGCGATCGCCCCGCTAGCAGCAACAGCCGGCAAACCAATTCCCGGAAACGTCGAATCTCCGCAGCAAAACAGCCCCGCTAAAGGTGTTGTCGGCCCTGGAAACAAGCCGCTACCAGCCCGAATTCCCGGCCCGTAGGAACCGCGATGGCGGCGCAAAAACCGTTCGTGGGTGAGGGGTGTGCCAACTAAGGTGACTTCGCAGCGCGATCGAATATCGGGGATAATTCTCTCTAAGGCTTCCCACATTACCTCGGCGCGCGCTTGTTTTTGCTGTTTGTATTCTTCGCTGGTGCGATTCCCTACGGGATAGCTGCGCTTCACGAGCTTTTGCCACAAATCGTAAGGCTCGTTTCCGGGGGTATATGCGTGAATGACGTGCTTTCCCGGCGGCGCGAGGTGGGGGTCGAGGAGGGAGGGAATCGAGACGAGAACGACGTTCTGAGGGGCCGAAACGCCCATTTCCCAGTCTTTCACGAAGATGTAGTGACAAGCCAAGTCCGATCGCACTCCGGCAGCATCAATTCCCAGATGCAGGTGCATGAAACTGTCGCATTCGGGCGTCGCCTGTCGCTGTTGCCGAAACCTTTGCGGGACAGAGGTTTCAGGCAACAGTTTCAGGGTATCCCAAACGGATGCGTTGGAAACGACGGCTTTGTGCGATCGAATAATTTTGCCCGATCGCAGCCGCACGCCCGCAGCCCGGTTGTTTTCCACCAAAACTTCTGCAACGTGGGAATTTAGCAGCAACTGCCCTCCGTGGCGCTCTAAACCGCGTACCAGGGCATTTACCAAAGCTGCACTACCGCCGATCGGATAGTCCAAAACTGCATTGGGGCGATACCAGTCGGCGAACATGAATGCGACTTCGGCTGCGATCGTTCCGTCGGCGGGAAGTCCAGACAGCAGGAAACACAACAAATTCAGCCAATTTCGGACAAACGGATCTTTGACATTTTTGTCCATAATTTTGCTGAAAGGGCCTGCAAGTGCGATCGCGTCGCCAGCACTTTGCAGGAAAGCCGGCGCAAATTTGCCGAGGGTAAAAACAGCGCCTAAATCGAAGCGCAAAGCCAAGGAGGGCAAGGCTATGGCAGCTTTGGCGTAGGGCTCCATGATGCGCTGGAGTTGCTGCCATTCGGCGACTGCTTCCGCGCCGCGCAGTTGTGCGAGCACTTCGCCAAATTGACTCGCACCGACGGATGTGTCGAAATCGCCTTCTGGCAAACAGCAACCCCAGGTATCGTAGGTGATGCAGGGGAGTTTTTCGCCGATCGCATCCAAAACTTGCCGCAGCGGATTGGCAGACGGGCTGTAGGATAATCCTGAGTACAGGGAGGGCCCGGAGTCGAAACTAAATCCGTCGCGTTCAAACCCGTGGGCTGCCCCGCCCGCGATCGAATGGCTTTCGCAGATAATCACGTCAAAGCCATATCGGGCAAGCATTGCACCGCAACTTAACCCGCCTATGCCGCTGCCGATGATGATGATTTCTGTGTCTGTGGGGGCGATCGTAACCATGTTTTTCTCCGCTACATCCGCTAATATTATCAATGTCTTGCAGCTTTAGGACTTAGGCATTTAACTGTAGGCTCGATCCCCCCTAGCCCCCCTTAATAAGGGGGGGACAAGAAGCAGTCAAAGTCCTTGTTAAAAATGGCGGGTTCAGAAGCATTCTTGCGTCCCCCTTCTTAAGGGGGATTTAGGGGGATCTAGATTCAGCTACCACCCTTAAAATACAAATCTGTATATTATTAAATGGAAAACATATCAATTCTAGAACAAGCCGCTAAGTCGAATACAAAACCATCTCCGGCCGCCGTAGTCGCAGCCCTCTTAGAAGCTGAGAGAAACGCGAAAAAAAATAAAATTCGCTATGGTTTCGAGCAATTAATCGGCAATTGGCGCTTGTGCTTTATCACCGGCACGAAAAAGACTCGACAAAAAGCGGGAATTGTGTTAGGCGCGGGACGTTATATCCCTGAGTGGGTGGCGAAAATTCAAATTGCTTACTCGGCCCAAGCTGTTGCTGATGGGGAAGCGGATAGCGAAACCGGCAGGGTGGAGAATTCGGTGCAAGTTGGGGCGATCTTACTAACTCTTTCGGGGCCGACTAAGTTTTTGGTTAATAAAAATATTTTAGCTTTTGATTTTACCCGAATTACGGTGAAAGTGTTGGGTAAAACTGTGTATCAAGGATTTATTCGCGGTGGAGAAGCGCGGGAGGCGGATTTTTTTAGTTTGAGTGTGGGGAAGCAGGCATTTTTTGCATATTTTCTGGTAGAAGATGGGATAATTGCGGCTAGGGGAAGGGGCGGCGGCTTGGCTTTGTGGGGGAGAGTTTAGGTGAAAATGTGCGATCGGGAAACAACAGTATTTATTGGTGTCAAGTTATCTGTAAATCTCGTTTGTATCGAACTGTATATCCCCCTACATCATCAGGGCTGTTTCATTCTCTCGATGCCCGCCAGGGGTTGAAACCCCTGTCTCATAGCTGAAGTCGTCTTCAGACGACTGAAAGAGTCATTTGTCATTTATAGTCCTCATAGCGAGGACTTTTGCTATGAGGCTGGGGTTAAAACCCCGACGGAGTTAATGCGGAGTCGCTACCATTGTCACCGTCATTTGTGTTTATTAGACATCTCCAGAAAAGCCAGTCTTGAACAGGCTTTCCGGCCTGTTCCACAATGATTATTGGAGAGGTTTATTGATTAGGTGCGATCGCACACAACTTCAAACACACCCCCTGGAATAAACCGACACAAAGCCCTCCGCCGATCGTCCGCATCTTGGCGATTGACAAAACGCGCGATCGTATAGTGCTCAGCATTCGGCAAAATGCGGACGATCGCCCAAGAAGTGCGATCGCCTGTTTTTGATCGCGGATTTGGGTTGAGTTCGATAGGGGAAAATTGCTATTATCTGCATTGCAACCTATTAAACTAATCGGTAGTCCTGCATAAGTAATGATGAAACTCAATATAACCCTATCTGTGTAGGGATTGAGGAAGCAAAAATCCTAACTCTTGCACCACTACCCAGCAAATGAAGCCCTCTGAGTTTGACAATAAGTTGGCTAGCTTACCCGAAGTCTCATCAGTTGATGGATGTCTGATTCTAGAGCCAAAAAACATCATAACCACACAAAATGATGCCTAAGTAACCCCAAATTTTCGGTTAGCACATACATTTAAAAATCTATAATTTCTGGGTGCATCTCAGTTTTGCGAATGTGTCAAAAAAGAGTTAAAATGAAAAAGCTAGTAAAATCGTCAAATAAAGATGA
>NZ_JAUBTR010000007.1:100446-147916 GCF_036705045.1 Microcoleus sp. BR0-C5 | reverse complement strand
ACAGTCAACAGTCAACAGTCAACAGTCAACAGTCAACAGTCAACAGTCAACAGTCAACAGTCAACAGTCAACAGTCATGGGATATCGGTTCGTAGCGGCAACCTCACGCTAAACGTTGCCCCTTGTCCCTCACCTGAACTTTCTGCACCAACAGTACCGCCGTGGAGTTCTACTAAATGACGGACGATCGAGAGTCCTAGCCCCAATCCAGCGTCTCTGCGAGAGTAGCTACTATCGGCCTGACGGAAGCGATCGAACACATAGGGGAGAAAATTAGGGAGAATGCCTTTACCAGTATCGCTAACTTGGATTTGAGCCATGCCATCAATGTAGTCTAATGCGATTTCTATTTTTCCTCCGGCTGGGGTGAATTTAATCGCGTTTGAAAGTAAATTCCACACTACCTGTTGTAAACGGTTTGGATCGCCCAATACGTTTAGTGTTAAAGGAGTTAGCCTGGATTCAATTTGAAGATTTTTGGCTTCTGCTGCCAAACGAACCACCTCCATCGCATTTTCAACCAGTGGATTCAGCTCAATTTCCAAAGCATTGAGCCGAAACTGGCCTGTGGTAATTCGCGAAACGTCTAAGATGTCATCGATGAGCTGGTTTTGTGCTTTGGCGGCGCGCTCGATCGTTTTTAGCGCCTCGTCGGTTTTAGCCTGGTCAAATTTTTTCAGGCGCAGCAACTGTGCCCAGCCAATCATCGCATTGAGCGGCGTCCGCAGTTCGTGAGAGAGGACGGACAAAAACTCATCTTTGACGCGGTTTGCCTCCTCAGCAGTCGCACGAGCCGATTGTTCTTGAATCCGAAGGCTGCGTTCTGTCTCAAACTGTTTTTGCTCCGTGATATCCTCGATCGCCAACAGAATCATCTGTGTATCGCCGATGGGAGGCATTTTGCGGGCATTGAGCAGCATTATTTTATGCCCAATATGCTCAAAGTCATGCTCGACCTCAAAATCCTGAAACTCGGCATTTCCTGCCAGAATTTCTTCGAGGAGCGATCGCAACTTGGGAATATTCCACTGTCTGTTACCAAGATCGAAGATCGAGTGTTGCTCAGTGTGGATCGGCATCACCCGAAACGTCTCGTAGAAAGAACGGTTGGCGGTGATCGCCCGCAGGTTGAGATCTAACACTAGCAACGGTTCCCGCACGGTTTCTACGATCGTTTCGGCGTAGTTTTTCGCTTCCATCAAATGCTGGGCACTGGCTTTGAGCTCGTGGATATCCACCAACATCACCACAGCCCCATCAATTTTGTGGTCGATCGTCCGATACGGTCGAATATGCAGATCATACCAATGACCCTCTCGATCTTGAACCTCCTGAACTTTCAAATTGAGGGTGCGGATCACCTCTACAATCATTGGCTCTAACTCCGGCATTATCAACTTGTGAGTGATGTCGCTCAAACAGCGCCCGACATCGCTAGAAATCAAGTTGAAGATGCTTTCGATTGCGGGAGTAAACCGGCGGATTCGCAGGTCGCCTCCCACCATCAGAATCGGAATATTGATGGTGCTGAGCAGATTCTGTAAATCGTTACTCACCTGAGTTGATTCAACATTGCGCCGCTGCAATTCGTCATTAATCGTGTTCAGTTCTTCATTGGTTGCCTGAATCTCTTCTTTTGCGGTTTCGAGTTCCTCATTTGTACTTTGCAACTCTTCGTTGTTCGACAAAATCTCCTCGTTGGCCGCTCTCAAATCTTGGTTAGCTGCTTGATGTTCTTGGACGATCGATTGCAGGTGGTCTTTTGTAATTTTGAGTTCTTCTACTAGCCTCGCAATCTCCAAACTTTCACCTTCTAAAGCATCGGAGTTGACTCTACGATGCTTTACAGCAGGCATTGCAGGGATCGGCGGCTCGTCTTGAAACAACACTAAAAAATAGTTTTTTGCTACAGCGCCTGTTGGGAATGGAATCACATTAATTCTGACGAGGCGGGTGCGATCGCTTTCTTTAATTTGCAAGCCTTCGCGCGTGATCGGCAACTGCAGTTGGGAGGCCTGTTCAATTGCAGTGCGGAGTTCGAGGCGCAATCCTTCTTTTGCCATTCTCAGCAAATTTAAGCTAGCCCTACCGGGAGACGGTTCTAGGTAGGCATTCGTCTGTCCTCGGAATTGCAGAATCTCCCTGGCTGTGTTAATTACGACGCCGACAGGCGCATAGTTATTCAAAACAATGCGATCGGCCTGTTTCTCGATTTCGATTTCGTTTAAGCTTTCCGTCACCAGCGGTGGGTTGAGGAGTGTCGCAGGATAGTTGCTGGCAGTTAAATCCATGCTTAGCCAATGCGACAGCAGTTTTTTAGTATAAATTTTGTTCTTTTTGTCTAATAGCGCAAACAATTCTGAAAAGTCACCAACCGTTTCCGAAGTGCCTAACAGCAAAAAGCCGGCGGGCCGAAGCCCATAGTGGAAAATTGGCAGCAGCTTTTTCTGCAAAGGCGGGCCCAGATAGATCAGCACGTTCCGACAGGAGATCAAATCCATCCGGGAAAAGGGCGGATCGCTGATCAGGTTTTGTTTAGCAAAGACGCAGAGTTCGCGCACCGACTGAGCTATTTGGTATCCGCCCTCGACTTCCACAAAGAACCGATGCAGGCGTTGGGGTGAAATATCGGCGACTTGGGCTTGCTTATAAATGCCTCGGCGCGCCTGGGCGATCGCATTTTCGCTGATGTCTGTCGCATAAATCTGAATCGGCAGATCCGTAGCTCTATCTGCTAAAAACTCTAACAAGCAGATGGCGATCGAGTAAGCTTCTTCACCGGTTGAACAGCCTGTTACCCAAATTCTGATCGGTACTTTCGACGATTTATCTTTAACGATTTCGGGAAAAACTTTGCTGCTTAAAGCCTCAAAGCTTTCGGGATCGCGGAAAAAGCTGGTGACATGAATGAAGACATCGTGATAAAGCGCCGTTACTTCTGTAGGACTGTTTTGGAGATATTCGGCATAATCCTCGATCCGTTCCAGCTTGTACAGCACCATCCGTCGCTGCATCCGCCGCTTCAAGGTGGTTTGTTTGTAGTGAGTAAAGTCAACTCCTGTAGCGGCGCGCAGCAAAGAGTATATTTTGGCGATCGCATCTTTACTTTGGATCGCATCTTCGCTGGTGGTCAATTCTGCCGCAGGCCGATCGGCAATGTAGGGATGACGGCTGATCTCTGCTATTTTCAGGGCAATTTTTTCCGGTGTCAAAATAAAGTCTACCTGACCCGTAGCCGCCGCAGTGTTCGGCATACTGCTGACTTGTGCCGATCCTTCACATTGGGCAAAAGTTATACCGCCTGCAGCCTTAATCGCTTTTAATCCTTGGGCACCATCGCCGTCGCCCCCGGACAAAACGACGCCGATGGCTTGGTTCCCCCTTTCTGCGGCGAGGGAAACCAGAAAAATATCGACGGACATAAATATCCCGTGTGTTTGGCCGCGAGGGGTTAGCTTGAGCACCGCTTGATCGATGGTCATGCTGAAACTCGGGGGGATGACGTATACCTGATTCGGTTCTATGGGCATCTCCTCTTTTACCTCATGCACGGGCATCTGGGTCGATCGAGCCAGAATTTCCCTCAACACGCTTTCCTGAGTCGGCAACATATGCTGAATTATTACAAACGCCATGCCGGTATCGATCGGCAAATGGCTGAGTAATTTGGTAAAAGCTTCCAATCCACCTGCAGAGGCTCCTATTCCGACGACTGGAAATAACTCGTTTTGATTGTTTGGTTGCTTTACTTCAGCATCCATATCAGCTTGAGGTTTAGATTTTTTGGAAAACTTATTCTGACTCATTTTTTATACCCCTATCTTGCTGTTTTAATAAATATTATGATGATAATTTTTTATTTTTATTATATCTATAACATATATAAGAAAATGAAGGAGCAGGCATCTACCTGGGGATATATTGATGATCAGGCTGCTTCGGCGCGAGCGATTTTCAAATTATTATTATTATTATTATTATTATTATTATTATTGAGAGCCATACTGCCTTGATAAATGGGGACAATCGTCAGGGTTGAACTCCGTCATAAATTCTACTAATTGTAATGTTGAAAGTAGAGGCAGAGTAATTTTACCACATTCTGCGATCGTAACACTTCTATGAATGTTTGCCGCCACAGAGTCCATTTCTCCTAAATCCGCCCACTCATCAAGGAAGTTCAAACCCGAATCTTGTCCGCCCTTATCAAGCAGTGGGGCTAGGCAGAAGCTGGGGGGAAAGAAAACAGTACAATTAAGTACATAAACTCAAAAAAACAGCATACTCTACAGAACCGCAATTAATCTCATTTTGAGGAAAATTGTTGCGAGCGCAAATTGGCTACCACCCGCCGATGTAAACTATATCGGGATAATTTTAGAAGTGTTTCATCACTGCTTGTTGGGTCATTTGTACCTTGTTAGTTATTTTCAAGGTATCGTCGATCGACCCTTGCCAATATTACTCAAACTCAGCAATTACTTCCTGAACTTCTTCTGGTGTTGAAGTTTGAGGCTGTTAATTGGCCGACACAATCTCATAACTGAATTTTTTTTAATGTTCCCAAAATCCGGCAATCCTCGCTAAAGTCGTAAAGAAAAGTAACAAAAATATATTTTAATTGGCTTAGGGAAATTAGCGAAATCCAGCAGCGCTGCCAAGTTTGGATTCTCAAGACAGTCGGCGGGGGGTAACGGTTCAGAGAAAGTGCGATTCTGCGGTGGCGCTACCGATGTTGCTGAACAAAGTGAACGATACCGAGTTGATGGTGTGGTGCGATCGTGGCGATGGGATGGCGGCATAGTCAAACTGCGGACTCAATGGCTGCGCTGTTAAAAATGATGAAGTTCGATCGCGCGATCCGAATGTGCGATCCGAAGCCACTAACTCTTTGTCAAGGTTGGGAACCGAGGCGATGGCTCATTTAGTGGCAGCTTTTGGCCGCGATGACAATTGGCTCGTCTGCTACTGTATCATGGCTCGGCTGTGCGATCGGCTGCCGCCCAAAATTGATTATCAAAATGCTCTACTCAAAATCAGAAAATAGTTGTACAATGTTTTTCTAGTCGTTTTTTACCGCTCCGCCTCCACAGCGAAAGAAGGTGAAAACAGGTAAAAAACACTAAGCGCGGGCGTAATTCAGTGGTAGAATGTCAACTTCCCATGTTGAACGTCGTGGGTTCGAGTCCCACCGTCCGCTTTGATAGAAGGCGCACCAAACTATTGATAAATCAAGGGTTTTAGCGCTGATCGGACAGGTAGCTAGGGTGTTTATGAATTTTTTTGCAGCTAACTATCGATCGGTCTTATGTGTTCTAAGATTTTTTCATCAAAGTATCTTTTGCGAATTTCTCCTTCTGAAGTATCGCACCAACCAGCGATTACAGCTAAGCTAATACCTTTAACTGCTTGCTCTGTAATAAAAGTATCGCGACAGGAATAAGGCGTGCTATTGCGTTTGACAATCGGCTTGACCACTTTTTCCCAAGCGCGTTTTCGGAAATTATTCTGATTAACTGCTTTGCCTTCGGGAGACGGAAAAACCAGCGCTTTTGGGTCGGGATTTTCCGGGCGAATTGACAGCAGCAACTGGCGTAATTTTTCACCGCATGGCAAGGTACGGGGTTTGCGGAAATGGTGATTTTTAGAACCCTGTACTGCAATTGTTTTGCCGTAGTTCGTGACAATAGCTTGATTGAAAATAACTTTTCCACAGTCGGGAGTTATCTGTCCCCAAGTTAGTCCAATTCCTTCACTAGGTCGGCAGCCGGTATAAAGCCAAAATTTCACTAAAGGAGCATAGTGAGAATAAGCTATCCCCGAAAATCCTCTGCCGTTCCAGTTGCCTTGATGTTCTTCAAAAGCCTTGATAATCCTTTCTTTTTCGTCAGGCGTGAAAGCATTGGGCTGGGGGTCAATTTCCCAGTTGTGTTTGGGTAACTCTTGTGCCATCCCTTCAAGCGGGGAAGTTTTGAGGCTAATCAGATTGAATTTAATTCCCCACTTGATAGCTGCGTTCAAATGAGTAAGTACCCGCTTGGTCATACTGTTTGTCGTATTTTCCAGCAACCATTGACGTATTTCTAAAGCATTTTCCTCCGAAATAATTGTAGGAGGACAGCGGTCAATATAGACCTGAATGCTTTTAATTAAGTAGTTAAAAGTGGTTTCTTTTAAAGTAGGTTCTTTGAATGTCAAGTACCGATTAAACAATTCAGAAAATGTTAGTTCCGCTTTAGGTTTAATAGACTCTACAACGGTTAAGTAAGTTTGGGGCTTGTATTTTTTGAGAGTGCTGTCAAACTCTTCAAACTTAATGTCTGCCTCAATTGTTTGTGCTTTAGCTCGAGCAAGTTCTCGGTTTTCGACCGTATCAGCCATATTCAGATAAAGAAATTTTTGCTGACCGTCAAACAGATGTGTCGGCAGTTGCAGTCTCAGCCTTCCCTCGTTGGACTGCACCACTACAGTCCCCTTTTGAGCTTTTTTGAGAAAATTTGCCATAAACTTTACCAGTTCAATGCTCCTAGTGTAACCATTTTAAACACCAGATAAATACAATATTTGTGTAAGTGAATGTTACAGATTGTCACAAACTAGACTATTAGCAGGATTCCGTGGTATTATAAATAACCTTCCCATGCTAAACGTCGTAAGCTCGAGTCCCACCGTCCGCTTTGACTGAATTTTCATAGAAGTATGAAAATTAATTAGTGCTATAAATTCGATCTATGGCTTATTTCTTAACCGCTGCTTTATATAAGTTCGTTGAACTACCTGATTTTGCTGAGCTGAAAGCACCGCTACTCGATTGTTGCAACAACAACAACGTCAAAGGCACTATTTTGTTAGCAGCCGAAGGCATCAATGGCACGATCGCAGGCTCATCGGAAGGCGTACACGCAGTGCTGGCATTCTTGCGTAGTGACCCACGTTTTGCGGATCTGGTACACAAGGAATCTTTCTCGGAAAAAGCACCTTTTTACCGCTTGAAAATACGCTTGAAGCGCGAAATAGTCACGATGGGAATACCGGACATTAATCCCCGCCTCATGGCTGGCAAATATGTCAAGGCTGATGAGTGGAATAAGCTGCTTGATGACCCGGATGTTGTCGTGGTTGATGTGCGTAACGACTTTGAGGTATCTATGGGTACTTTTGAAGGCGCTATTAATCCCAAAACAAAAAGCTTTTCTGAGTTACCTGAATGGGCGCTGCAAGAAGCTGCTTTACGCGATAAACCCAAAATAGCAATGTTTTGCACCGGTGGTATTCGGTGCGAAAAATCTACTGCTTTTTTGCGTACTCAAGGTTTTGATGAAGTCTATCATCTTGAAGGCGGAATTTTAAAATATTTGGAAACGGTGCCGGAAGCCGAAAGTCGTTGGGAAGGTGAATGCTTTGTCTTTGATGAACGGGTTTCTGTTGGTCAGGACTTAAAGCCGGGTAACTATGAACTTTGTCGCGGTTGTCGTCACCCAATTAGTCAGGAAGATAAGGCTTCTGAATTATTTGTACTTGGTGTGAGTTGTCCTCATTGTCATGACTCAAAAACTGAAACCAAAAAACAAGCCTTATCTGAACGTCAACGTCAGATTGAGCTTGCTAAGCGTCGCAACCAAGTACATATAGGCGCGCGCTACGATGCGAAGGAAAAAGTAGATGGTGCGATCGACTAATATTATTATTGACTAAACTCAAAGAAACCCGGTTACTACGAAAAATCTTGTTTGGCGACGAGAAATCTACGAATAAACCGGGTTTCTGACCCGAAAAACCCGATCGCGCGATCGACTAATTATATGTCAGCAAGATACCCGATTTTGTATTCCTTTCGCCGCTGTCCCTATGCTATGCGGGCACGCTTGGCCTTGATGGTTAGCAATCGGGTGTGTGAGTTGCGGGAAGTTGTTTTGCGAGACAAACCACCAGAGATGTTGCAGGTATCTGCCAAAGGTACGGTACCAATATTGATTGATGTTGACGGGCGCGTACTCGATCAAAGTATCGATATCATGTTGTGGGCATTGAGACAACACGATCCTGAAAAATGGTTGATGCCACAGCAAGGTTCTGTTACAGAAATGCTGCAACTAATCGCTCTATTTGATGATAGGTTTAAATATCATCTTGACCGTTATAAGTACCCCGATCGTTATCCCGGTGTTGATGCCCAAGTACATCGTTATGAAGGTTCTTTATTCCTGGACAAACTAAATGCACAGTTAAGCGCGACTAAATATTTGTTTGGTAACAATGTAGCATTGGCTGATATGGCGATCGCACCTTTTGTTCGTCAATTTGCTCATACAGATCAAACTTGGTTCAACGAACAGCCTTGGCCGCCGCTACAAGCTTGGTTAGCAGGGTTTACAGACTCGGAAATTTATAGCAGTGTGATGCAGAAATATCCGAAATGGGAATCCGGTAATCTAGGCGTTATTTTTCCTTCCTCGTAATTAGTTATTCAGGACTTAGGCACTAAAGGGTGTTGAATAAAGGGTTTGAGATTGTTTCACTACGTTTTCTTAGGACAGAAAATGGTAGCCTTTTAGGAACAGGCTTTTCGGCCTGTTCCACAAGAAAATTTATCTTTTGTGGAACGGGCCGGAGAGCCCGTTCTTGAGAATGGTGCAAAATGTTAGTTTTAACTTATATGTTGAACAATTCTCAATTAGCCTTTTAGGAACAGGCTTTTCGGCCTGTTCCACAAGAAAATTTATCTTTTGTGGAACGGGCCGGAGAGCCCGTTCTTGAGAATGGTGCAAAATGTTAGTTTTAACTTATATGTTGAACAATTCTCAATTAGCCTTTTAGGAACAGACAAGATGCCTGTTCCACAAGAAAATTTATCTTTAAGAAAATTTATCTTTTGTGGAACGGGCCGGAGAGCCCGTTCTTGAGAATGGTGCAAAATGTTAGTTACCATGCTAAACTTATTTTTTTCAGAATACAAGATTTACTGTCATTTGACTAGAAAAGTGACGGCGGCAAAAATCGCATTTTGCTAAAATTTTTAACGTGAAAGGCGTTAGTGTATTCTAGTAAGTATTGTCAGGCTGAAACTATGATTGATGTTGGTTCGTTAGTTCGATCGCCCAGAAACGATTTGGGAGTCGGAAAAGTTGTCGAGGTATCGCGTACCGAGGCGGTAGTTGAATATTTTTGCTCAGTTAAAAACCGCATCCGCAAAACTGTGCCATTAAGTCTACTGCAAGAAGCTAGACTTCAGCGCCAAACCCGCTGCTACCTCTGGAGCACAACTCAGGAAAGATGGATAATTGGGCGAGTTTATGACTGGGATGAAGATAAATTAGAGTATGAAATTGACCTCCCCGACAGCCAAAGTTTGCAAGCTGTTGAAACCGAACTTTACGTTCGCTGCAATATCCCGATCGCCGATCCGATCGACATTTTAGCAGTCAAAGGCCAAGAAACGCCCTATTTTCACGATCGCCGATTGGCATTCGTTCAATCTGCGATCGAACAGCGGGCCGTCAGCCGCGGCATGACCGGTTTAATTTCTGCTAACATAGACCTCTACCCGCACCAAGTTGAAGTCGTCCGGCGCGTCCTAGAAGACCCAATCGTGCGCTATTTATTGGCAGACGAACCAGGACTCGGAAAAACAGTAGAAGCCGGGACAATTCTCCGCCAATTTCTGCTAGATGAACCCAACGGACGCGCTGTGGTTCTGGTTCCGAAATACTTGCTCGAACAGTGGCGGCAGGAGTTGGAAAATAAATTCTATTTGTCTCATTTTGCTGACCGAGTGCAGCTTGTTGCTGTTAGCGAAATCAATCAAGTTAGCCGCAATGCTAACCTAGATTTTCTGATTGTGGATGAAGCGCATGATGTGGCAGCAATGGCAAATTCGAGCGATCGCGCTCAGCAGCAGTCCTTTGAACTTTGTCAGAAACTAGCTCAGAAAAGCAAAAATGTATTGTTATTATCTGCAACGCCAGTTCTCGGCCACGAGCAAGATTTTCTAACGATGCTGCACTTGCTAGATCCCACAACTTACCGTCTTGATGACCTGGAAAGCTTCAAAGAACAGGTGCAAAACCGTCAAGAAATCGGCCGCGCTTTGCTGGATTTTAGAGAAAATGCTAAGCCTGCATTTTTGCAAACAAAACTCGCTCAACTTCGCACTATTTTTGCCAAAGATGATTATTTAATCGGATTAGCAACCGAGTTAGAAAGTTGTTTGAGAACTAAAGAAACCGCAGAACAGGCTCGCCTTGTCCAAACTATTCGTACTCACGTTAGAGATACTTACCGCCTTCATCGTCGCATCCTTCGCAACCGCCGGGATGCGGTTGAAGATGTGATTTTCGATCGAGATGCTGTCCCCAAAACTGAGTATGATCTGAATGATGAACAGTGGTCGGAAATTCAAACCGTACTCGATAAATGGCGCACAGTCGCTCCCAAGTCGAGCGAATATCAGAGAATTTTTCTGCTGTTTTTCCGCGCTTCTGGTACTTGGCTGAATGTTTTAGAACGGGTTGTCAAAGCTCGTTTGCAGAAAAAATCGACTCCAGAACTCGATCGCGAATTTGGACAAAATGACACGGCAATTTTGACCAAAACTGAGCTGTTTCCCGAAGAAAGGGAAATGCTGGAAACCTTGCTCAATACCCTGGACAAGCCCCAGGAAGGGCTCGATCGACTGAGTTTGTTACGAATCGCCATTCTCCGATTTCTCGCAGTTGCTTTGAAGGTTCCGCGCGAGTATCACAGCAAACCTCGCGATTTACTGTCGAGAATTCAACAGCAAATTAAACGACCGATTCCGGGCGAGCGTTTCCCGAAAATTGTAATTTTTACCAGTTTTACTGCAACTTGTAAAGAGATTGCGGAAAATTTAGCGAAAATCTTTGGTAAAAATGCGATCGCCAGCCATGACACGAGCAAATCGGCTGATGATGTTGAGGCTAGTCTCAAGCGGTTTAAGACTGAACCCCATTGTTTTATCTTAGTGTGCGATCGATCGGCGGAAGCAGGGGTAAATCTGCAATTGACAGATTGGTTAATTCACTTCGATTTGCCGTGGTTTCCCCATCAGTTAGAACAAAGACTCGGCAGAGTTGATCGCATTGGCAGCAAAATGGGAGTGCAATTTTGTTTGTTTGCAGGCCCGGATTTGCCAGAGAGTCCCCACGAAGCTTGGTTTCAAGTTTTAAAAGATGGGTTTGATATCTTCAACAAATCTATTGCCAGCCTTCAGTTTTATGCTGAGGAAAAAATTCTCAAACTGGAAGAAAAGTTGTTTGCTGAGGGAGGCAAGGGCTTATCCAGCGAAATTGAAGCGATTAAAACTGAAATCGAACAAGAGAAAATCAAAATTGACGAACAGTACGTTCTCGATGAAATTGATACTCTTGATGACAGCGCCTCTGTGTATTTTGAATCTCTCGATAACTGCGATGCTAAGCATAAAGAAATGCAGCGGGCTACTGAAGGTTGGTTGTGCCAAGCTCTTCACTTCAAACAAATCGAACATCCGAGTGTATCGGGGTTGCTGCGCTATCAACCTACTCAAAAAACTTTGATTCCCTCGAACGATTTGAGAACCAGATTGATTCCTTATTGCCAGCAATATGGCAGTTACAATCGCCGTATTGCTTATCAGAATGCGGATGTCGCTCTTTACCGCATTGGTGAGGGATTGATCGATGCACTTGGCTCTTATATTCGCTGGGACGATCGCGGTCAAGCTTTTGCCATGTGGCGGCATGATGAAAGTTGGGATGCGGAGCCCGGGAAGGAGTGGTTTGGCTTTCAGTTTAATTATTCAATCCAGACTGATGTGCAGCCTGCTGAGCAAGTTTTGCAAGCACAAAATATCGAAAATTACAACTTGAAAGCTTTGCAGCGCCGCGCTGATGCTCTGTTTCTCCCTATTTTTGAAACTGTGTTTGTAGATGCTCGCAGCGAAGAAATGGCTCTGGTGGAAGATGCGGAAATTCTAGCGATTTTGCAGCGGGCTTATAAGGGAAAAGGCGGGCCGAATCGGGATTATAATTTGTCAAAAAATCGCACGTCGCTGATTGACAGTTTTGTCGATCCGTTAGAATGGGATGATTTTTGTCAAAAGGGACGGGTGGTATCTGAGGAGTTGCTGCGCGGGCGATCGGCTTTTGTGGAAATGTGCAATAGTTTTGCTGTCAGTGCTGCAATCCAACTCGAAAACCGGGTGAATCAATTGCAGTTACGCTTGAATCGACTTTCTAAATCCGAACAAGTTTTAGAATCGGTTTTGGCTGATGAAATCAGTACGGAAAGTTTGTTGAGTCAAGCTGTTTTAGCTGGTATTCGCCGCCCGCACATGACTCTTGAGTCTGTGGGATTTATTGTGATTTCTGGGCGTGCTCCTGTAAAGTCGGAGGATGAAGGATAATTTGTTTGGCAGGGCGATCGCTCTTTTTGAGGGCGATTCCCTACGGGATAGCTTCGCTTCACGCTCTTTTTGACCCGATTCGGAAGCACAGGCGAGACGCCCGTGCCACGATGGACGGATATGGATAAAAGGGCGCTCGGTTTTATGTAAACTGCGGAAGTGACAGCAATTTTTAGGTGATTTGACTGCAAAAATGGTAAGATAAAAGGAGTAGTAATGAGTAGCAGTGATTTAGTTAAAAGCCACGCTTCGGCCTGACATTAAAGCGCGTCGATCGCATGGGAATTGAACCGCACAGCCAAAATGAAGAAGTCTCCGATAAAAATTCTGCTCGTAGAGGACGATGGAGGGCTGAGTGCAACCCTGGCAAAGGTGTTGGAAGCAAATCATTACGGGTTCGATCGGGCAAATGATGCACAAGTGAGCCTAGACTTGGCAGCAGCAATTGAGTATGACCTGATTTTGTTAGATGTGCAGGTTCCTAAACTAGATGGAATTAGTCTATGTCGGCAATTGCGATCGCAAGGCTACTGCAAACCGATCCTGTTAATGACTACAAATGATTCAGATGCGGAGGTGGTGGCTCTTTTCGATGCTGGAGCCGATGATTACATCAGCAAGCCTTGTGCTACGGAAATATTACTGGCAAGGATACGAACTTTATTGCGACGCAGTAAAGCACTTTCCCCAGGAGGTTCTACTCAGAAGTTAGCGGCTAATACATTGACTTGGGGAGATCTTTGTTTAGATTTAGAGTCTGGTAGAGTGAGATTTTGCGAACAAATAATTTCACTGACACCGACAGAATATAATCTGCTGGAATTATTGCTGCGAAATCCCGATCACATCTTTAGTCGCAATGCTATTTTGGATCGTCTGTGGGGATTTGATGACGCACCAACCGATCGCGCCATTATCACTCATATTAAGGATGTCAGAAAGAAACTGAAGGCCGGCGGCTTAACTGAAGAAATCATTGAAACAGTTTATGGCATGGGCTATCGACTGAAACCGTACCCCCAATCTGGGCCCTTTAACTTCAACAAGTTGGTCACAAAGAGTACCGAAAAAAATCAATCTCGCGGGATAGATAAGTCTGAGAGCGACAAAGTGTTAGAGCGGTTTCGGGGAGACCTCAAACAACAAATGGCTGTATTGGAGCAAACAAAAACTGCTCTATTAGCAGGAAAGTTAGAAACAGAATTACAGCAAGCGGCAAAAAATGAAGCTCATAAATTGGCCGGCTCTCTGGGCTCTTTTGGTTATCCAGAAGGCTCGAACTTGGCATGCTCTGCAGAGAATTTGCTAATAAACGATCGCTCTTTGACTGCTGAGGAAATTACCGAATTCTCGGAATTGGTGACAGGATTACAGCAGGAATTAGCCAAAACATCGATTACATCAACGGCTGCATCAGTTTCTACTATTTCAACTTTCAACTATCGGGTTTTGGTAGTTGATGATGATTCTGCATTAACGGAGCGATTGAAAGTAGAATCCGAAGCTTGGGGATTGCGGATGAAAATTGCGCCGAATATTACTGATGCCCGATCGCGTCTTGCTCTGTCAATGCCCGATGTGATGTTACTAGATTTAAGCTTTGCAGAGACAGAGGAAGATGGATTGACGCTACTGCGAGAACTGACCGAGCGATCGCCTAACCTGCCTATAATTGTCTTTACCGGACGAGATAGTCTTGCCGATCGCTTGGCTGTATCGCGCTTAGGTGCTAAGCAATTTCTCCACAAACCTGCAACCACCGAGCAAATTTTTCGAGCGATTACCCGTGTTCTACCCAGTCCCAAAACTTCTGAAGCCAAAGTCTTAATCGTAGATGATGACCCTGTGATCCTGGTTAAATTATCAGCGTTACTGACTCCTTGGGGAATTGAGGTGACAACCCTCAAAGAACCACAGCAATTTTGGGATGTGTTAATTAGCACAGAACCCGATTTAGTAGTGCTTGATCTAGAAATGCCGATCGTCAGCGGCTTAGAATTGTGTCAAGTCGTCCGACAAGATATCCAATGGGAAAATTTACCGATTTTGGTGGTGACAGCCCATACCGAGCCAGAATCTCTGCAACAAGCCTTTGCAGCGGGAGCCGATGATTTTATTACCAAGCCGGTACTAGAGCCTGAATTAGTCACGCGGGTACTCAGCCGAATCAGGCGCGCTCGTCCTTTACTTAAGCCGAGAAATATAGGACTTACGCATAGCCTGAATATATAGTGTTTTGTAGGGGCTCTCCCCACGCCCGGTTGCCCCCATACCTGGGATGATTGCGTAAGTCCTCAAATACTTAAATAGAACTTACGCACGAGGGCTAAAAACCCGGTTTCTGCCTCAATCAAAAAAATGTAATTAATTAAGTAGATCAATGATAGAACATACTGATGAAAATTATGGGAAATGGCAAGAACAGCCACAGCAAATCCTTGCTAAAACAGCACTTTCTCTCTCCGAATCCCTCAAACTAGAAGATATTCTCAACACTACGGTAACGGAACTCAGAAACATTCTGCAATGCGATCGCGTAATTATCTTCCAATTTGCTCCCGACTGGAGCGGAAAGGTGGTGGTAGAGTCCGTTGGTTCAGAATGGAGAGCAATCTTATCCACTCAGATACACGAGCCTTGCTTTGCTGAAAGCTATATCGAACCCTTCAAACAAGGCTTATTCACCTCTAAATCTGATATTTATACTGCCGAAATTGATACTTATCACCGGGAATTCCGGCCAAATTTTCACGTTACAGCTAGCCTGGTTATTCCTATCCTTAAGGGAGAAGAACTTTGGGGATTATTGATTGCCCATCAGTGTACAGAACCTCGCGAATGGCAACCATCAGAAATTGAACTCATGCGACAGCTAGCAACTCAAGCTGGAATTGCCATTCAGCAAGCTGATTTATTTGAGCAAGTACAAACGGAACTGAGGGAGCGGCAACAAGCAGAAATTGCGCTCCAACAACTCAATACTGAACTCGAACAACGAGTCATAGAACGGACGGCAGAACTCACTGAAGTCAACCATAGCTTGCAACAATATATCAATCAAGTTGAAGACCTCTATAATAATGCTCCCTGTGGCTATCATTCCGTAGATGCAGCAGGAACCATAATTATGATTAATGATACGGAACTGAAGTGGTTAGGCTATACCCGTGATGAAATTGTGCATAAAAAGAAATTTGTTGATTTGATGACAGTTGCAACTCAAAATATTTATTATCAAAACTTTCTCTTATTAAAAAAGCAAGGCTACATCAATAATTTAGAGTTTCAGCTCTTGAATAAAAACGGAAAACCCATTTGGATAAACTTAAATTCTACAGCAATTTATGATGAAGCAGGTAACTTCATGATGAGTCGTTCTAGCGTATTTGAGATCACCGATCGCAAACGTACTGAAGAAGCATTCCGCCAATATGAACGCATCGTATTCAATACAACAGATCCGATTGTACTGATGAATAGCAACTATATTTATCAAATAGCCAATCAAGCTTATTTGACTTGGTGCAACAAATCTGAAAGCGAAGTTATAGGAAATTCTGTTAGAAATATCTTGGATGCAGACGTATTCGATCGCTTGATTAAACCTAGGTTAGAGAGATGTTTGGCTGGCGAAAAAATTCAGCATGAAAACTGGTTTGACTCTCCCAATTTAGTCAGGCAATTTTTGAGCGTTACCTATACGCCTTTACGTGATATAGGCGAAAAAATTGTAGGGATAATCGTCATTCTGCGCGATCTGACTAAACTTAAACAAGCCGAACAAATGCTTGAGCTTCAGGCTGTCATTACCCGCAACATGGCGGAAGGCATTTGTTTAGTAAGAGCAGATAATGCAGCCATTGTCTATGCCAATCCTAAATTTGAGCAGATGTTTGGTTATGACTTTGGCGAACTCAACGGTCAGCACGTTTCGATTCTCAACTATGGCAGCGAATCGGCTAATCCTGAAGATGTAAATCAAGCCATTCGGTCTGCTGTCTTCCAAAATAAGGAATTCAGCTATGAAGTTCATAATGTCAAGAAAGATGGGACTCCATTTTGGTGTAGTGCAACTTGCTCTGTATTCAATCATTCCGAGTATGGCGATGTTCTGGTGGCCGTTCATCAAGATATCACAGTAGCGAAGCACCTCGAAGAAGTTCGACAAAAGGCGGAAGCAGCTTTACTACAGAAATCTAGAAAGGAAAATTTGCTTTGGAGGATTACTCAAGGGATTCGCCAATCTTTGGATCTGAATGCCGTTCTAAATACTGCTGTTACTGAAATCAGGCAGACATTACAAACCGATCGCACTGCCATTTACCGCTTTAATCCTGATTGGAGTGGTGATTTTGTTGTGGAGTCAGTTGGTGAGGATTGGGTACAACTGATAGGGAGCGATCTTCAAAAAAATTGTGCAGATACCTATCTGCAAGAAACTCACGGCGGTCGATTCCGCAATCACGAAAAGTTGGTTATTAATAATATTTACAGCGCTGAACTTCAACCCTGTCATATCGAGCTAATGGAAAAATTCCAAGCAAAAAGTTATGCAGTTTTCCCGATATTTTTGAGAGAAAATCTCTGGGGTTTGTTAGCTATCTACCAAAATACGGCACCTCGTCAATGGCAATCGTGGGAAATAGAATTACTTGAACAGATTGCCAGCCAATTGTCGATCGCCATTCAGCAATCCAAGCTCTACCGACAACTTCAGCTAGAACTGCAAGAACGCAAGCAAGCCGAAGCCACGATCCGAGAAGCCGAACGACGCTGGCGATCGCTCTTGGATAACGTGCAGTTGATTGTTGTCGGACTTGATATAGGGGGAAATGTCAATTACGTTAATCCTTTCTTCTTAAAAATTACGGGATATACTCACCTAGAAGTTATCGAAAAAAAATGGTTTGAAAACTTTTTACCTGCTTCTATTCAACAATCGATTAAAGTTATTTTTTCGGAAGTATTAGCCCATAACTATCATCCCTATTATCAAAATTTTATCTTAACCAAATCGGGTGAGGAACGATTGATTGCCTGGAACAATACCATGCTGCAAGATTCAGAGGGAAACATCATTGGAACTATCAGCATTGGGGAAGATGTTACCGAACGACAAAAGCTAGAACACATTAAAAATGAGTTCATTGGCATTGTCAGCCATGAACTTCGCACTCCTTTGACAGGAATTCAAATGTCATTGGGACTAATAAAAAGTGGGGTTTATGATAAAAAGCCCGAAAAATCGAGACGCATGATTGAAATTGCCCACCTCGATACCAATCGATTAGTGAACCTGGTTAATGATATTTTAGATTTGGAGCGCCTAGACTCTGGGCGGGCAATTGTCGAGAAAACCGTTTGCAAAGCTGCCGATTTGATGCAGCAAGCAGTAGATAGTATGCAGGCGATCGCTACTCAACAGCAGATCTCATTAATCGTTAACCCCACAGATGCAGAAGTCTGGGCAACAGGAGATGCGATCGTCCAAACCTTAACAAATTTGCTCAGTAATGCGATTAAATTCTCACCTGCCGATTCCACAATTCATCTGAGTGCCGAAAACCAGACAGACTTTGTGCTGTTCCAAGTTAGCGATCGCGGACGAGGCATTCCTGCCGATAAACTAGAACTGATTTTTGGGCGATTTCAGCAAGTCGATGCCTCCGACTCCCGTGAAAAAGGAGGCACCGGTTTAGGTTTAGCAATCTGTCGCAGTATAGTTGAGCGGCATGGCGGCAAAATCTGGGCGGAAAGTATCTTAGGTGAAGGCAGCACATTTTGCTTCACCCTACCCTTAACAATCATTGAATAACCCTTAAATTAATCTGTAGCATCAATCCAAAATCCCAAATCTCCCATCCAAAATGCCATGACAGACAGACAAATTCTAGTTGTTGATGATGAAGAACACCTTCGGGAACTTGTGCAAGCCTGCTTAGAAGATTTAGGCGGATGGAAAACAGTGGGGGCACGATCGGGAGAGGAATGTTTACAAATAGTGCAAATAGAACAACTCAACGCTATTTTGCTAGATGTATCTATGCCGGGAATGGATGGGTTTGCCGTGTACGAGCTCCTCCAGTCCGATCCGATTACCCGATCGATTCCAGTGATTCTGCTGACAGCGAAAGTGTTGCCGAGCGATCGGGCTAAATTTGCCCAGATGGCGGTAGCTGGGGTAATTGCTAAACCGATCGAACCCATCACCCTGACGGAAGAAATAGCAGAGATTTTGGGATGGGTGGAATAACTTTCACCATTTTTGTGAATTTTTGTAACAATAACGGCATCTTTACCAAATCCTTACCGTTGCTATTTAGTCTCCTGTTATGCAGCTAAAAGTTCTTTGCATTAGGAGGAGACTCGATGAATGCTTTTCAGGCTTTGAATGATGTAAATCAGGATCTCGCAGATTCATTTTCCGGTTTGCCCACTGGTTGTCAGCAATCCACACTTTGGATTGCTCATACAGAGGAAACACCGATCGCAGGTATAAAAATTCAATAAAAGGATGCGACACTTATCGTTAAAGTTCAGATTTCTGACATTCATCTTGTCAAATTGAATCTCCAAATCACTCCAGAAACTGTTTTAATCCAAGGTCAACCTACCGAAGCGACTGTTGTAGAAGGTTATTTCTTTCCTAGTGGATTTCAAAGTCTCATCCCGTTGCCGCACGGCGTACATCCTGAAATCTATGAAACTGAAATACATTCGGATCGTTTAACAATTCAGCTTGCTAAAGAATTGAGTGTTCCGCCATCCCAAGTTTGGATTCCACTCTTAACTGCAAATTTGAGCTATTCCTCAAAGATGTATATTTGAGACTCAATTGGCAACCGAAAAGTTGATTTCTAATCAACCCAAATAAAATGAACGCTTTGCAAGTACCTAATTATGAGGGCAGTCTCCTGCCCGAAAACAAGATGATAGGGAAACAAATTCTTATCGTTGATGACCAAGAACACCTCCGCGAACTGATACAGTTGTGCCTGGAAGACCTCGCGGGATGGAACACCTTGGTGGCCGAATCAGGACAAGAATGTTTACAAATCCTACAAACAGAACGACCTAATGCTATTTTGCTGGATATATCAATGCCGGGAATGGATGGGTTTGCTGTGTACGCTCGTCTCCGATCCGATCCTATAACTCGATCGATTCCAGTGATTCTGCTGACAGCAAGAGTTATGCCAAGCGATATGGCCAACTTCGCCGAAATGGGTGTTGCTGGGGTAATTCGCAAACCATTTGAACCCACCACCCTGCCGGGAAAAGTGGCAGAGATGTTGGGATGGGATGATTGACACTCCCCGGTATGGCAGACACAGGATTCTTAAGACTTGACAATCTTAATATGGGAGCATCTCAGTTTGGCAAAAAGCATTTTTTTTATTATAGTGCGAGCGTCCCCGCTCGCACTATAAATGCAAAACTGAGATGCTCCCCTTAATATCCTCTCTGGGAATCTGGGGATTGTTGAATACAATTTCTCTCAGTTATTGCTATTTTTACGAAAGATTTCGATTTGCATCAATTCCTTAACAAGCTTGTATTCTTTATCAAATCTTTATTTCTTACCTCTACATTCAGAGAGTTGCTGCTTCAAGCCAGCTTACAGCCCTTGGCAACAAGAGACAAATACACTTTCGATAAAAAAGAGGTTTTTATGACAAGCTGTCCTTGCTGCACGAATCAAATGCTGCGTCACCTTCGCCACAGTCAAGTATACTGGTTTTGCCGTCAGTGTTGGCAAGAAATGCCTGTTTACAGTCTTAACAACTACGGTTCATCGCCCTCTATAAATTTAGTTACAGAGTTAAGGATTAAGAAGCAACTTTTTTAAGAGGCGATAGTTTAAAGGTTAAATTCCATCGCACAGGCGTGAGGCCCGTGCCGCAATGGAGGCGGATGAATAAAAGGGATCTCGCACTTACGGACTAAACCTCTTCAAAAATCGCTCCCCGCTGCTGTAGATTCACCTGCATTTCCTCATCGATTCCTGAATTATTCCCGAATCGGGATGACTCGACATTCGCACCGCTGAAATTAGTATTTGTTAAGTTCACTTCCAACAGATTTGCGCCGCTCAAATTGGCACCGCTGAGGTTAGCTAAAGCTAGACTTGCTTTGTGCAAATCTGCACCGCTTAAATCAGCATTTCCTAAGAAAGCACCACTCAAATCTGCACCACCGAATTTGGCATTTTGCAGGTTGGCGTCGCTGAAATCGGCATCGTTTAAGGTTGCACCCCGGAAATTTGCCCGATCGAGATTTGCGCTGCTAAAATCCACTGCACTTAAAGTCGTTCCGCGCAAGCTGCTACCCGCGAAATCTAGTGCGGGATTGAGATTGGCGATTTTTGCCAACTCTGCAAAGTTGTCGGTTTCAGCGGAAATAATGCGATCGACCATTTCCTGCAATTGGGATTCAGCTTCCGGGACAATTTCCTCTTCGCGCGGTTCAACCGGAGGCAAATTGTAGGATAATAGCGCCCAACTGAGGGCTGGTTGGAGTTTATTTGCTTGCAGGTATACAGTCAGGATTCTTTCTAAAACCGAATGTTGATTTGGCGTGATATCGTGCGGCCACAAACCCTCAGCATCAGTGAGATAAATATCTTCTTTAGCCACTTCAAAAGCCGCCGCTAGCCGAAATTCTTTGGCAGTAATTTCTCCCAGCTTAGCACTTTTTAGCAAACCTTTTAATACTGATTTGCCCTGTTCTACTGCAAAAATCCAAGCTGGCGTTGTATCATCGCTGATTGTGGAAACGTGACAAAATATGCTCTCTGTTTCCTTAGTTTTTTCCGCTGTCTCCCCGCCCGGAACTCCCCGCTGACTTTCGGTTACTAAATTTTCTGTACTGCTTTGAATGGGCAGGGTTTCTCCTATTGGCAAAAGCTTGAAAGAACCGACTAACTGACGTGATGCTACGGGTATTTCGCAGTTTTCTAGATATAGTTTGAGCGTCCCGCCTTGCAGACCAAATTTGACGCGACCACCTAGCAGGGGTTCCCAATGCTCGTTAAAATTCAGGCTCAAGTGAATGTCGAGCTGCTGGGTTTGGGGTGCAACCGATGGAACGGGAATTGCTTCTAATTGCATCCACAAGCAATCTGGGTATTTGTTGTGAGACTCTAGCGATCGCATATCGGGTAGAATTGCTGGCACTACCAGCCTGTAATTGATATTTAAATTAGTTTATCATCTCTATTTTATCACAACACCGCTTTTTTTTTTGTAAAATTGTAAATTTTGTTTAACTTCCTCCGCAAGTCATTGATTTTGCTTAATTTGGCTTTTTACCCAATTCCGAAATGCTTTTACTAATTCCAAATAGTCCATTGTTTCTGCTTGTTCCAAAAATCTGACAATCTCTAATATCGGTAAGCTGGGAAATGCTAAACTAATCTCGCCCTCAACGTATTCTCCATTTTCTAATCTGTTGATTCTGAGTCGCGATCCATTATAAATCCAAACTTCCGGCACTCCCAGATCCGCATAAACCTGCAAGCTATTTTCCGAACGGCTGGTAATATCAATTTCCACCACTAAATCCGGCGGTGGATCTTGATTCAGGTCGATTCTTTTTTTGCCTTTAACTGCACTAAGATTTTGGATGTAAAAACATTCATCTGGTTCGACACCGCTAAGTTCAGGACGTTTGAAAGTTGTGGAGCCAAGAGGCTCAATTCTCACCTCTAATTCTTCCGCTAAGGTTTCAACAAATCGACCCATTATTGTTTTGAAGCGTTCGTGTTCTGGAGAAGGTACCATAATTTCGAGATTGCCGCGATTATATGTCAGTCGAATTTGCCGATCGCCGATTTCGGCAAGCAAAGTTTCGTAGGTTTGCCAACTGATACCTGATAGCTGGACAATTTGTTCCGGGGGAGCGAGAGTTTGAGCAGTCATCTGATTTTAGATTTTAGATTTTAGATTTTAGATTTTTCCCGCGAATAAATCCGGGGTCAGAAACCAAATTGTTTTGGATGATAGCGATTAAAAGGGCGGGTTTTTGAGATTGTCAATTATTGGCAGATATTTTTCGTGAACCCGCCCCTACCGTATTAGGGGTAATCGACCGGACATAATATCATTTCTTTGCACTTTTACATTATATCATCGAAAAAAGCTCGATCGCTCTTTAATTACTGAGTTAAAATATCTGCTATCGAGCCAGATTTTTTACTCACCACTCTGCGCGGGAAATACCGAAGACAAATCTAGAGACAACTCGGTCAAACCCGGAATTACCACCGTCTGATTTGGCAAAACAACTCGTTGCAATTGATAACTATAACTCCCGTTTTGTTTCTGATAAGGTTCGCTGTGCATTTCCAGTTGATTATCAACCAAATTAAATATCCAATAATCAGAAATTCCCGATTCAGCATAGAGAGATAACTTGGTTCTCCTGTCGTATTTCAAAGTAGAATCGGAAACCTCAATTACCAGCAAAATATCAGGAGGCTCCGGGTGAGAAGATAAATAATTATCAGAACGATTGCGAGCAATAACAACATCAGGCTCTGGTTCGCTATCAGCCGACAAAATAATCGGCTCTTGACCGCGCACGATCGCTCGTTCTTCCAGCAGTGGGTACATTTTTTTAAGCAATAGCGAATTACAAACAGAGTGAAACGTACCTTTAGCAGCCATGATAATAATTTCTCCGCGAATCAATTCAACTCGGTCATCGGGGGCGAAAAATCCCAGTTCTCCCAAACGGTGATATTCGGCGATCGAGAATCGTTTTACAGTTACGGCAGTCATAGCTTTTCTTACCCTCTACAATTACCAACATTTCCCATTCTACTCAAAAATCCCGCCCCGTGCCCTTAATTCAACCTTCAGGGCTTCCGAAATTCCCACACAACCAAAAAACTTCGCATTTTCCACCACCGTATTTTTCAAATCAGCGCGGCTCAAATCAGCACCGTTTAAATTCGCACCACTCAAATTTACACCGCTTAAATCAGCATTCTTGAAATCAGTATTTGTCAAATTTGCATTTACTAAAATCGCATTCGGTAAATAAGCACTGCTCAAATTAGCGCCGGTTAAATTTGCACCGCTCAAATTCGCACGGGGCAGCTTTGTCCGCAAATCAGCACCGCTCAAATTGGCGCTGCTGAGTTCAGCATCCCGCAAATTAGCATTGCACAAATTAGCATCAATTAAAATAGCAGCGCTCAGCAAAGCACCGCTGAGATCGGCCAAAGTCAAATCGGCGCATTGGAGGTTAGTTTCGCGCAAATCTGCACCGTTAAAATCAGCGTAGTGCAAGTCAAAACCGCTTAAATTAGCCCCAGCAAAATCCTCAATCGGATTCAAACCCACTGTTTCTGCAAGTTGTACAAAACTCTTATTTTTATCAGTTAAAAACAGTTCGCGGACGATCGCCAATTGCTGCTGTCGGTACTCGTCGGCCTTCTCGTAATCTGCTAAATACTTGTAACCGAGCTTCAAATTCTTGAGAGCATTGCGCTCAATGCGATCGTCCTTGCTGGTGCGCGCGATCGACAACTGCTGGTGATAACATTCGATCGCACCAGGCAAATCTCCATTAGCATCGTAAGCTAGCGCCAAATTGCCCAAAGTTTCCAACTCAGAACGCCCGTCGCCAGTGTCCCGCGCGATCGCCAAACGCTGTTGCTGGTAATCAATAGCACCAGAAAAATCCTCAAGAGCACAACAAGCATTGCCCAGATTTCCCAAAGCATTTGCCTCGCCCCGGCGATCCCCAATTTCCTGCGCTAACACCAAATGCTGCTGGTAGCAGTCGATCGCCTGAGCATAATTTCCCAGCGCTTCGTAAGCTACGCCCATATTACCCAGCGCCGCACCCGATCGGCGCTTATCGTCCATTGAGCGATACAGCGTCAGCGCTTCCTGCCAAGAACCCAGCGCCGCCTCAAATTGTCGCGCCTGATATTGCGAAATCCCCTGCTTGATTAGCTCGCTAGCTTGTTCGCTCATACTGTCAAAATTAGTAATAACTAAAGTTGATATTAATCGACTCAAAGCGCTAATTGCTAATCGGTAATCAGTAATCGGGAATCGGTATGGCCAATCCCCCTCTCCCATCCGTATTTTCACGTCCGTGGGAAAAAAAAGACAAAAAAAGAGAGAGCTACCTAAGTAACTCTCTCTGCCATCAGGGTGCATCTACATAACACAATATAACACGGTCGGCGTGAGGGGTGTCACCCCCAAACGTGAAGATGTTGTAAAGAAATGTAGATTAATTATAAAGTTACGATCCCGCGAGAATGGCGAGCTCAGGAAAAACCGATCGCCCGCCACTGTATCCGCTACACGATCCCCTTAACGACTGCTTAACCTGGGCTGTTAAGCTTCGCCGCCAGCAGCTCATTGGTCAGTTTGGGATCAGCCCGGCCGCCCGTTTCCTTCATCACCTTGCCGACAAAAAAGCCCAGCAGCTTAGTTTTACCGGCTCGGTACTGTTCGAGCTCCTTGGGATTGGCGGCTAACACGGCATCGATCGCTCGATCGATCGCCCCAGTATCCGAAATTTGAATCAAACCCTTACTCTCAACGAACTTCTGAGGCGAACCACCGTTTGCCAGCAACTCCGGCAAAATATCCTTAGCGATTTTGCCGCTGATCGTACCGGCCTCAATTAGCCCCAGCAGTTCGGCTAAATCCTGCGGTTGGAAAGGAATTTCTGCGATCGCCAGTTTTTCATTTTTCAGATAAGCAGTAATATCGCCCATCACCCAATTCGCTGCTTGTTTAGCCACAGCGCCGGCGGCGATCGACTTTTCAAAATACTCCGCCACCGCTTTGTCGTCAGTCAGCACCCGCGCGTCGTAGGGAGAAAGACCGAGCTCAGTTTCGTAGCGATGGCGCTTCATTGCCGGCAATTCCGGCAGTTGAGCTTGCCAATCCTGTAATTGCTCTGCCGAAACTTTGATCGGAGGCAAATCCGGTTCCGGGAAATACCGATAATCGCTTGCACCTTCTTTAATCCGCATACTGAAAGTACACTGCTTGTTTTCATCCCAAAGCCGCGTTTCTTGGACGATGGTTTCGCCATTTTCCACCGCTTGAATTTGCCGCTCGATCTCGTAATCGATCGCCCGTTCGATCGCATTAAAAGAGTTCATATTTTTAATTTCCACCTTCGTGCCGAACTCTTTTCTGCCAACGGGGCGCACCGAAATATTCACGTCGCACCGGAGCGAACCTTCTTGCATATTCCCGTCGCCAACACCGATGTAGCGGACGATCCGGCGCAATTCTTGACCGTATTCAGCAGCTTCCGCGCCCGATCGCAAATCCGGTTCCGAAACAATTTCGATTAGAGGCACACCTGCGCGGTTGTAATCCACCATTGAATAAGTAGAACCGCTCAGCCGATCGCTGCCCCCGTGAACCAATTTTCCGGCATCTTCCTCCATGTGCAAGCGAGTGATCCCGATTTTTTTTCTAGTAGAATTTCCCGTCTCATCCACGAGTTCAATTTCTAGCCAACCGTTAGTAGCGATCGGCAAATCGAACTGAGAAATTTGATAATTTTTCGGCAAATCGGGATAGAAATATTGCTTGCGGTCAAACTTACTGTAAGGTGCGATTTCGCAGTTGAGAGCCAGCCCTGCTTTCACCGCATACTCCAGCACTTTTTGATTTAATACTGGCAATACTCCAGGCATTCCCATACAAATTGGGTCAATGTTAGTATTTGGGGCATTGCCAAATTCGGTAGAAGAACTGGAGAAAATTTTAGTATTCGTACTCAATTGACAATGAGTTTCGAGACCGATAATGGCTTCGTACTGAGTTTGGTTTTTTATCGAAGAGGGTACAGCAGCAGTCATAAGCAATTTAAAAGACTGAAATAACTTTAGATTTTATTTTAGCTTTTTATTGACCAAAGTGATTGGAGGGTATTTGTAGGTAGGGGCGGTTTCATTGGTGTCAACAAGCGCCTCAAACCCTTAGTTCGGGAGGTTTAAACCCCTGCCCGACTTTGAGAAAGCGTGTTTAGTTGAGACTAATGGGGATCTGCATACGCAACGCCCTGCTACAGATTGGCGATCGACCCACGCCCGCAGCCACGCCGATCTCCTTTCGATCGCCCCCAAACAACAAGTCTGTGCAAAAATATACTTAGGGTCAGCTCCTGCCCGCACCCTTCCCTTACCCAGGAGAGTTTTAGATCTATCCACCACAATTGCCGATCGATCTGCACCCCAAATCCTTTGATTGGCTGTATTTAATAACGCCCGCCGCCTCCAACGATCTGCTCCACGCACAGACTAAAAATTAAAAATGTATAATTTAACAGGAAATTACATATTTTTAATTTTTAAGCTTTAATTTTGAATTCTAAAAGTAACACTGGCCTAAGTGTCAAAACTATGCGTGAAATTCCAGTAAAAAGTGCCACACTGTTTCAGAACAGCATCACTGAGCTAGAAGAGGCGGAATCAGCCCTCGAACTCGCTTGGAACGAACTCGAAAAACAAACAGCAGAAACCATTGCTCACATTGCCAACGCGGGCTCAGCAAATACACAGGAACTCAGCGACCGCTTGGCCGAGGCAAAGCAACTCCGGCAGCAACTTCAAACTCAAATAAAAAAAGCCAACTCGCGGCGGGAATTTCATCTAGAAAACTCACCAATGGCAGTGGTAGAGTGGGACAGCGAATTTCGGGTAGTGCGGTGGTCGCCAATGGCCGAACAAATATTTGGCTGGAGTGCAGCAGAAGTAATCGGAAAATACTGGCACGAATGGTCAATAGTTTATCAAGAAGACTTCGAGCAAGTGTGCGCCGTCACACATCAACTGTTATACAACAGAGAACCCCGTAACGTTTGCCACAACCGCAACTATACCAAAGATGGCTCGGTAATTTACTGCGAATGGTACAATTCTGCACTAATCGATGAATCGGGAAGAGTAGTTTCAATTCTATCTTTTGCCAGAGACATAACCGATTGCCACCGCGCTCAAGAAGAACTGCATCGGCGCGAACAAGCTTTCAGCGCCATCGCCGAAAATGCAACCGATATTATCGCCCGGTTCGATCGCAAACTACGCATTCTTTACATCAACCACGCAGTAGAATCAGCAACCGGAAAAGCCCCCGCAAAATTGATTGGCAAAACCAACCAAGAATCAGGAATGCCGCCGCACTTGTGCGACCTGTGGGATGAGGCTTTTATGAAAGTTTTGGGTACCGGCAAACAAGAAACCATAGAATTTGAGTTTCTCACTCCCGATGGCATAAAACATTACCACTGTCGAGTCATTCCCGAATTTGCTGAAGACAATTCAGTAGAAACAGTTTTATCCATCTCCCGCGACATTACAGAACTAAAACAAGTCGAAGATCAGTTGCGGCAAAGCGAATCCAAATTTAAAGCCATAGTTGATTCTAACATGATCGGCCTAATTTTTTGGGATCTTAACGGCAGCATTACAGATGCCAACGCCGCTTTTTTAAACACGGTAAATTATACGCGGGACGAGCTGCTTGCCGGAAGAGTTAACTGGCAAGAAATGACACCACCAGAATACGTGCGTTTAGATACAGAAAAAGTTGCCGAACTGAAGGCTAGAAATACGGTTGTTCCCTTTGAAAAAGAATTTATATGCTCCGATGGTAGCCGCGTTCCTGTGCTGCTGGGTAGCACATTTTTAGAAGGAACAAAGCAGTTAGGCGTCAGTTTTGTGCTGGACTTGAGCGAGCGCAAGCAGGCAGAATTGGAACTGCAAAAACATCAGCAACTTTTAGAGAGTATTGTTACAACTATACCTAACTTTCTCTACATTTACGATGCAGTTGAAAACATAAATATTTATGCAAATGAATCTGTCACAGCCATGCTGGGATACACTCCCCAAGAATTGCAAGATTTGGGTAAAGACGCTGTAGCCAACTTAGTTCATCCCGATGATATGTTAAAGCTAATTACAGGTATCGAGCGACTAAAACACAGCAGGAATCCCGATGAAACGGATGACAGAGACTACAGAATCAAACACAAAAATGGGGAATGGCGCTGGGTGCACGATCGCTCTAAAATTTTCAAAAGAACCCCAGACGGACAAATTTTACAATTTATCGGTTCCGTACTCGATATCAGCGATCGCAAACAAGCCGAAGAATCATTAAAACAGCAAAAAGAACTGCTGCAAACTATATTCGACAACGTGCCAGTCATGCTGGCATTCTTAGACAAAAACAGTCAAATAAACTGGGTAAACCGTCACTGGGAAGAAGTGCTAGGCTGGAGTTTGGCAGAAATCAAAAACCGGGATATCTTGGCAAAATTTTATCTGCAGCCAGAATACCGTCAATATGTTTGGGATGAAATTGAAGAAGCAAATCCGAACTGGAGCGACTTCAAGACAAAAGTTAGAGACGGGCGAATTATCGACACTTCTTGGGCAAATGTTCGTCTTTCCGATGGCCGGTGTATCAGCATTGGTCAAGATATTACCGAACGCAAACGAGTAGAAGCTGAACTTAAAGAACTCAACGAAACTTTAGAAGCTCAAGTCGCGCAGCGTACCGCAGAATTAGAAACTTTTTTTGATGCTTTGCCCGATCACATTTTTGTGGTAGATAGCGAGAAGATGCGCCTGTCTTTTGTTAACCAATCGGTGGTCATAACTGCTGGATTAAATAGCAGAAAAGAGATGCAGGGCAAGACGGTAGTTGAATGTTTTTCTCCCGAAATAGCTGCAAAATTTTGTAGAGAAAATCTGCAGGTATTTGAAACAGGTGAAACTATGCACTTGCAGGATAAATTTGTCATTTCTGGCGAGACTATTTACTACGATACTTTTAAAATTCCCCTCAGAAATCTCGACGGCGAGGTTTATGCTTTAATTGGCACTTCTCGCGATATCACTGAGTTGGTAAAGACAAAACAAGCTTTGTCAGAACGCACAGAGCAATTAGAAGCTGCCAATCAAGAATTAGAATCTTTTTCTTACTCAGTTTCCCACGACTTGCGCGCACCTTTGCGACATATTTCAGGTTTTGTAGAAGCGTTGAAACAGCGGCTAGAATTAACTGAGGCTTTGAGCGATCGCAAAATAGTTCACTATATGGAAATAATTGAAGACAGCAGCGAAAAAATGAGCCTGTTGATAGACGGTTTGCTCGCCCTGTCGCGGGTGACTCGCAGCGAGTTGAGGCAAATTCCGATCGATCTGAGCCGTTTGGTACAAAATGCGATTAAATTGACTAAACCACCAACTGTCGCAGATCCCGCCCAAACTCCCGACAGCGTTGAATTTGCCGTCGGAGATTTGCCGACAGTAATGGGAGATCCAACCTTGCTGCAACAGGTGTTCAGCAACTTGATTAGCAACGCCGTCAAGTTCAGCCGCGGACGCACTCCAGCTACAATAGTTATTGAGGGTTTACCTGATGGGACGATTTTTGTCAAGGATAACGGGGTGGGTTTTCCGATGGAATATGCCGATCGCCTGTTTGGAGCCTTTCAGAGGCTGCACTCCCAGAGAGAATTTGAAGGTACGGGCATCGGTTTGGCGATCGTCCAGCGGATTATTCACCGCCACGGCGGCACGGTTTGGGCAGAAAGCCTACCTAGTCAAGGAGCCACGTTTTACTTTAAACTAGGGCAAACAATCTCAAACGGTAATATAGATTCATAAGTTAAGTGTATAAGAGTTTTAAATTCAGAATTTAAAACTCTTATACACTTAAATAAGTCACAATCGGTGAGAGCATCAGAATTTTGGTGTGACAGGAGTGTTCACTGTTAGGGATGGGAGCAAAAGATCTAGGCTTGGCTGTGAAAGATGCTCGTACTCCTAAAAAACTCTCTTGAAAAAATTGGGATTATCCCCAATCGGTTCTGTCAGCCCTCGACGGTGCTAAATAAAGGTTTTGAGAGTAGAGTATATAATTAATTTTGATACAAATAACTAAAAATATCGAAATAAAATTAACAACAAAAATCAGTCTAAAAAATTACTAGCAAAAACACGAATAACCAATTAAAAACCTCCCCAATACCTTATGTTAGATATAAATCAGACCAACTATCTACTAAAAATGGTAGCGGAATCAACATTAAAATTGTTGATTATCGAAGACATGGCAGAAGATATGGAATTAATAGTGCTCGCCTTAGAAGCGGGGGGGGTAAATTTTAAGTGCGACACTGCCGAAACAGCAACAGAGTGCAGAAAACTGCTTGAAAATTGCCAGTACGATGCTGTACTCTCAGATTACCGCCTCCCCGGCTTCAACGGTATAGAAGTATTGAAATTAATGCAGGAATTAGGGCAAGACATACCCTTGATTTTAATAACGGGAAGTTTGGGAGAAGAAGCAGCAGTTGAGTGCATAAAAGCCGGAATGACCGATTACGTATTAAAAGGCCGGCTGTTTAGGTTGCCAACAGTCTTAGAACGATCGCTCCAAGAATACAAAATGCGGCGCCAGCAACAAGAAGCGATCGCCCAAATTCAGCGGCAAGCGACTCGTGAAGCGATCGTCAACCGCATCGTTCAAGCCATGCGCTTCACCCTTGTACTCGACGAAGTTCTGCAAACCACCGCAGATCAACTGCACGAAGCTCTCGAAATCAGCGGCTGCGCGATATTGCAGCCAGATGCTGAGGGCAGGATCGGGATTCGCTACATGAGCTTAAAGGCAGCCGACAGAGAACGGGCGATCGGTCTAAATTGCGACTTTGCCCAACACTATCGCTTCTCCCTCGCCCGCGGAGAAACGATCGCCCTCGCCGAGTTATCGACTCTGGGCCCGGAACTGCAAGCATCAGCGGAATTTTTAGGGTTTCACTCGATCGCGATCGCACCGCTGCTCTACCAGCAATCATTTTTGGGAGGAATTTGCCTCTACCAGTGCGATCGAGCCCGCTCTTGGACTACAGAAGAACTATCGCTAGTCAAAGCCATATCCGATCAGTGCGCGATCGCGATCCACCAAGCCGAACTCTACCAACAAGCCCAAACCGAACTTGCAGAACGCAAGCGCGCCGAAGCAGCAGTCTGCGGCATCCAGCAGCAGCTAGCCACAATGGCAGCCAACATTCCCGGCTCAGTGTACCGCACCGTGCTGCATCCAGATGGGACAATCTCCCTGCCCTACATCAGTCCTGGCGTGCGCGAAGTTACTGGGATCGGGGCCGAAGAAGTGATTTTGCACCCGGAACTCTTGACCGAAATCATCCATCCAGAGGACAAAAGCTCGTGCGACAGCCGCGTAGCAGCATCGAGAGCGAGTCTTTTGCCGTGCGATCGGCAGTACCGCATCGTTCTGAGATCTGGGGAGGTCAAGTGGGTGCAAGACAGCGCTAAATTTTCCAAAAACGAAAACGGCGACATAATTATAGACGGAGTAGCCCTCGACATCAGCGATCGCAAACAAGCAGAATCAGCCCTGCGCCAAAGCGAACAGCGATTTCGCTCGCTGATTGAAAACGCCACAGACATCACGATCATACTCGACGCCGAAGGAATCTTCCGCTACATCAGCCCTTCCGTCAAGCGAATTTTAGGGTACGCGCCCCACCAGGCGATCGGCCGCAGCGCCTTAGAAATAGTTCACCCCGACGACAGCGCCACGATCGCCGAAACCCTCCACAAAGCCATTGAAAACCCCAAAAGAAGCCAGTGCCCAGTTGAGTACCGAGTCCGCCACCGCAACGGTTCCTGGTGTTATGTAGAAGCTGTAGCCACCAACTTGCTGTATGATCCGGCAGTCAATGGAATCGTGATTAACTGTCACGACATCACTCAGCGCAAACTCGCCGAAGAACAACTGCTGCACGATGCTTTTCACGACGCCCTCACCGGATTGCCCAACCGATCGCTATTTACCGATCGGCTCGAACACGCTCTGAGGCTGGCAAAACGGCGCAAAGACTACTTGTTTGCCGTACTGTTTCTCGATTTAGATAGATTTAAAGTAGTCAACGATTCCCTCGGCCACTCGATCGGGGATCAACTGCTAGTATCGATCGCGCGGCGTCTGGAAGCTTGTCTGAGGCCCGGAGATACAGTAGGCCGCCTCGGAGGAGACGAGTTTGTGCTGTTGCTAGAAGACATCGAGGGCATCAATGAAGCTACCACCATTGTCAACCGCCTGCAAAAGAAAATCACCTCCCCTCTCCTTCTAGACGGACACGAAGTATTTATCACCGCCAGCATCGGCATAGCTTTGAGTTCTGGCGAATACCTGGAACCGACAACCCTGCTGCGCGACGCCGACACAGCAATGTACCGCGCCAAAGAACTCGGCAGAGCCCGACACGAAGTTTTCAACAGTTCCATGCACGCCCACGCTTTGCGGCTGTTGCAGCTAGAAAACGATCTGCGGCGGGCGATCGAATCAATTAGAGAGCCTGTCATAGAAGAAGACTTTCCCCCATTCCCCGAATCAGCCTTACCTCCCTTATCCGCAGCGCCCCAGTTTATTATTCACTACCAGCCGATCGTGTCGATCGCCAATAACACAATTACCGGTTTTGAGGCCCTAGTGCGCTGGCAGCATCCAGAACGTGGCTTAGTTTCCCCCGGCGAATTCATCACCATCGCCGAAGAAACCGGCTTGATCGTACCCCTGGGCCGCTGGGTACTCCGCACAGCTTGCCACCAAATCCGCCAGTGGCAGCAGCTATTTCCCAGCAACCCCCCCTTGAGCGTTAGCGTCAACATTTCTGTCAAACAGTTTTCTCAGCCAGATTTAATCGAATACATCGACCAAGTTCTTCAAGAAACTAACCTCGACGGCAGCAGTTTAAAACTAGAAATTACCGAAAGCGTACTCATAGAAAATTCCGAATCAGTAACAGCAATGCTGGTGCAGCTCAGAACCCGAAACATACACTTGTGTATTGACGACTTCGGCACCGGCTATTCATCGCTCTCCTACCTGCACCGCTTCCCCACCAATACCTTAAAAATAGACCGCTCTTTTGTTAGCAGGATGGGAGGTGAGTTCGATTTCAGTAAAGGAGGGATTGACCCGACAGAAATTGTGCGATCAATAGTTACTTTGTCCCACAATTTAGGCATGGATGTAGTAGCCGAAGGAGTCGAAGAAGCTTCGCAACTATCTATACTAAAAGGGTTAAAATGTGAGTACGCCCAGGGATTCTTTTTCTCAAAGGCAGTAGACTCTCAAACAGCAGCAGCCCTAATCCGACAGCAAGCAGAAAATCAGAATTTGCTGACATTTAGTTTGTTAGAGAAAGGCCATTAAAAAAACACGGCATTTTGTGAGTCCCGTTTCAGCATAAAATCTTAAAATATTTTAAAGCTGTCCCTAAATGGCGTCAGTTAATAACTACGGCATCCAAATCACTATGACTATTGGCTACCTCGCCCTCGTTCTCCACGCCCACTTGCCTTTTGTCCGCCACCCCGAAAGCGACTACGTTTTAGAAGAAGAATGGCTGTTTGAGGCGATCGCGGAAACCTATATTCCCCTGCTGCAAGTCTTTGAAGGGCTCAAGCGCGACGGCATCGACTTTAAAATTACCATGAGCATGACGCCGCCCTTGGTGGCAATGCTGCGCGACCCCTTGCTGCAAGACCGCTTCGACGACCACTTGGCCAAACTCGAAGAATTAGCCGATCTCGAAATCGAACACAACAGCGGCAACGGTCACCTCCGCTATTTGGCAGAACATTACGCCGCCCATTTCTCTCAAGTCCGCAACTTTTGGGAAAAGTACGATCGAGATTTAGTAAAAGCCTTCAAAGAACACCAAGATACCAACAACCTCGAAATCATCACCTGCGGTGCCACCCACGGCTACCTACCGCTGATGAAAATGTACCCCGAAGCAGTTTGGGCACAAATTCAAGTAGCCTGCGACAACTACGAAGAAAACTTCGGTCGCCGACCAAAAGGCATTTGGCTGCCCGAATGCGCCTACTACGAGGGCTTAGAGCGGATGTTAGCCGACGCAGGCCTCCGCTACTTTCTCACAGACGGTCACGGCATCCTCTACGCCCGCCCGCGTCCCCGCTACGGCAGCTACGCCCCGATTTTCACCGAATGCGGAGTAGCAGCCTTCGGCCGGGATCACGAATCCTCGCAGCAGGTTTGGTCTTCGGAAGTCGGCTATCCCGGCGCCGCCGAATACCGCGAATTCTACAAAGATTTGGGCTGGGAAGCTGACTACGATTACATTAAGCCCTACATCATGCCCAACGGCCAGCGGAAAAATACCGGGATTAAATATCACAAAATCACCGGTCGCGGATTGGGTTTAGGCGATAAACAGTTGTACGATCCTTACTGGGCAAGGGAAAAAGCAGCGGAACACGCCAGCAACTTTGCTTTCAACCGGGAACGCCAAGTCGAACACCTCAACGGCATTATGCAGCGTCCGCCGATTATTGTTTCGCCTTACGACGCCGAACTTTTCGGTCACTGGTGGTACGAAGGGCCTTGGTTCTTAGATTATCTGTTCCGCAAGAGTTGGTACGACCAAAATACCTACGAGATGACGCACTTAGCCGATTATTTGCGGGGAAATCCGACTCAGCAAGTGTGCCGCCCGTCTCAGTCTAGCTGGGGTTTCCGGGGTTTCCACGAATATTGGCTCAACGATACCAATGCTTGGATTTACCCGCACTTGCACAAAGCTGCGGAACGGATGATTGAGTTGGGAAGCATGGAACCTGCGGATGAATTGCAGTGGCGGGCTTTGAACCAAGCGGCGCGGGAAGTGCTGCTAGCTCAATCTTCTGACTGGGCGTTTATCATGCGTACAGGGACGATGGTTCCCTATGCGGTGCGCCGGACTCGATCGCACTTAATGCGCTTTCACAAGCTTTACGATGAAGTGAAAGAAGGGAAAGTTGATTCGGGTTGGTTGGAGAAGGTTGAGGAGATTGATAATATTTTCCCTGAAATTAACTATCGCGTTTATCGATCGCTTTAAGCAAACTGCGAGCAAATCCAGACAGTTTAAAACCACTTGCGACACAAAAAAAAACCCGCGTAGGCGGGTTTTTTTTCATACCGTTGTTCAAGACTTGTGGAGAACATCTATATTGCAGGTTTGCAGTGCGAACCTTACCCCGATAAGTAGCGCGTCAAACCAATTCAGGACTTACGCAACTGTCCCAAGTGATCCTCGCACCATGCACCAAGCAATTAGACAATAAACATATGAACATTGGGAGGTTTTAGTTAATAAATTAAATAAATTGACAGCACTAGAGTGTTTAATTTGATAAATTGTTTAACCAGCTCGATCGGCTAAACTTTTTAGCGCCCAACCTACACCAGTAAAGCGCAAGAAGCAACATGATTTCTTTTAATCCCAGCTTTACGACACTGCCAAGACTATATCCCTGTTAATTGCTTTATATCTCTGAAATTAGTCGTTACTCCAACGAATGGCACACACTTTGTGTACATCACTTATTGTAGATTTAGTCTTGTCCGTAGTTGCGACATATCCCATTTTTTTATAAACAATTACGCGAAATAATTTAATTTAGTGAACTTGGGTAAAATTTTAATTTTAATAAGTCTCTATGATTTGAGTTCGTTTGAGAACCCACTTAAAGCTCCAACAGATTTATAATATTCTTGACATAAGGTATCGTCAACCAATCGGTTATTGTTTAAGGGCAATAATATATTTAGCCAAGACTGATACAAAACATTGTATTCGTAAAGCAACGGCATTGCCCTGTCCTTTAGCCCAACCGAACGGGAAGACAATTCATCAAACAAAAAACCGGGTTTCTGATCAAACCCGGCTACTAGGAGTACAAGCGATATTAACACTGCTCAAACCTCAATTCTTTAATAACTTCATCCCCATTTTCACTTTGTCCAAAATCGTCTTTTGGGAGACACAAGTAATCAGACAAAGCTTGCCGCAATTCAAAGTATCGCGGCGGACTTCTTGAGCTTTTTCGCCGTACCAAATCTCGCGGGCGCTGGCGTTTTTCACATTACCAATCACCGGATACTCATCGCACAATTTCACATCGCCGCGCGTATCAATCCAGTAATTTCGCAGTCCAACGCGACAAGGACGAGTTGAATCAGGAGCTTTTTCTTCGGCAAAGTGAGGAATCATCAATCGCAACACTTCATCGCTGTTCATAATCGGAGCGCCGTTCTTCTTCATTTCAATTAGCCGCTCGATTACTTGTGCAAATTCCTCCATGTCTTCTTTTTCAATCCACAATTCCTCGTAGGTTTCTGGCGTCCAGCGGTTGACCGGTTGGAAGTTCACCGTCGTCGCCCCAATTCCCTGAGCCCAGGTGACTATTTCCGGGAGGTGGCGGAAATTCAGTCGGTTCATTGTCGGTTTGACGTTGATCGGAAACAGGACGTTCTGTTTTTCTTGTTCTTCGCGCAGATAACCGATTCCTTTAGAAAGTCTGTCGAACAATCCCGGTTGACCCCGCAAATAATCGTGCAGTTCTGCATTCGGCCCGTCAACGGACATATTCACATTAAAAGGACGAGCAGCGACAGTTTTGGCTGCGTTTTCCCTGGTCATGCAATAGCCGTTGGTGGTGACGCCGGCGTGAATGCCATTTTTATTCGCAAAGGCCAGCAAGTCTAGAAAACCTTTTTTAATATAAGGTTCGCCGCCGCTAAAGTTGATTGAAAATTCACCCACAAATTCTTTGACGCTCAAGAGGGCATTTTGCCATTCTTCGATCGTCATTTCGTCTTTATATTCTTTGAGCCGCCAATACTCGCACTGCCGGCATTTTACATTGCAGCGCTCGTTGACAATCCCGTAAAAAGTGACTGGGCTTGTCACGTCGTATCCTGTATTGATCCGCAGCGATTCGGCCACTGCACTCTTGGTGTGCTTGACGCCCAGTCTCGATAATGTTAAAGCATCCATGTCTTTTTTTCCTTACGTGTTGTTACTTAAGTCAATTTCTCGATCCCTTTTTGGTACGTATCATTACGTATTTCTGATTACCTATTCCTTTTGAGTACGTATGCCCCATCCTAAGTGTTCCGTTTGGGTATGGCTAGATGTTTTTGAAATATTTATAATATTAAAAATTGCAACATATTAGTATTTCCTATTAATCAAACTAATTTTTGTCTCAAAACATGAAGCCGCCTTAATAATTGCCAAAATATAGGGGTTTAAGATTGACTTAAATTCATAATTGTAGTTTTTGTTTAAATTCTGTTAAATAACTTAATACGATGCCTCAGAAAAACTACTTAAGTAAGCGGTATTTATAATTTATTTTTATAGTGAAATGAGCAGCCAGTAGAGCAGCTAACTTCACACAAGCTTTACAATATGGGAATTTAAGTATTTACACGGCAAAAAATGGCGACAAACATGGGACGATATTTGCACGTACTGAAATTGTTCTGGGGTGCGTCGATCGCAGCGGAACTAGAATACCGAATCAACTTTGTCCTCGCGGCCATCAGCAGCCTCGGAAATCTTACGGGCAGCTTGTTTGGGCTGTTTTTGTTCTACCGTACCGGTTACACGTTTTCGGGCTGGAAATGGGAAGAAGCCTTAGTTGTACTCGGTATTTTCACGATTTTGCAGGGTTTTTCGTCAACGTTTCTAGCACCTAATCTCAGCCGTATTGTCGATCGAGTCCAGCAAGGTACTCTCGATTTCGTACTCCTCAAACCCATCAGTTCCCAATTCTGGCTATCTGCAAACACAGTTTCGCCTTGGGGAATCCCAGATTTAATCTTGGGCACAGTATTGCTGCTGTATGCTGCTAACAAATTGGGAGTAGCAATCGGCAACTATTTTTTAACAGCAATACCGCTGTTATTCGGAACTATTACTCTTTACAGTATATGGTTTATGTTAGGGGCAACCAGCATTTGGTTTGTCAAAATTTACAATGTTACCGAAGTCCTCGAAGGATTGTTAGAAGCGGGTAGATTTCCAATGGCAGCTTATCCGGCAGCTTATCGATTTTTCTTCACTTTCGTAGTTCCCGTTGCCTTCTTGACGACTGTGCCTGCAGAAGCCATGCTGGGGAGAGGTGAAATCGTTTGGATCGCAGGGGCGGGAATATTGGCGATCGGGCTGTTATTGTTCTCCCGCTACTTCTGGCAATTTGCACTCCGCTTTTACACCAGCGCTTCCAGCTAGTTAAGTAGGTAGGTAAGCTGCTGCACATCTAGATTGTCTATTATGTTTGAGAGGGAGAGGATTTGACACGTGGGGAATAGGTAAGTGAAATATACATTTTCAAGGAAAAACAGCTTATCTAAAAAATATTTTGGTCTATTTACTTAGATAGTTAAAAAAATGTAAGATTTCAACTTATCCTTGAAATGTAAACTGGAAATCAACCACGCAAAGGAAGGCAAACTAATGAAAAGAAAAAAACTGGGTAACAGTAATTTTACTATCAGCGCGATCGGTCTGGGATGTATGCCAATGTCCTTAAGCGGCCGGCCGCCCGAAGATCAATCAATTGCGGTAATTCACCGCGCCCTCGATTTGGGTGTCACCCTAATTGACACCGCAGATTCCTACTGCCAAGATGAATCCGACAAACACCACAATGAGCAACTGATTGCCAAAGCTTTGGAACAGTACACCGGAGATACTCGTGCCGTTACTGTTGCCACTAAAGGCGGCTTAATGCGGCCTCAAGGTGCATGGACGCGCAACGGCAATCCCCACCATTTGCGCCAGACAATTCGCGAAAGTTTTGAAGCGTTGGGCGGCAAGGAACCGATCGACCTTTGGCAATATCACTCGCCCGATCCCGCTTATACCATCGAAGCAGCCCTAGCACCTGCAAAAGAAGCAGTAGAAGCAGGAATGATTCGATTTATTGGAGTTTCCAACTTTTCTGTAGAGCAGATCAAACGTGCCCGCGATACAGTAGAAGTTGTCTCCGTGCAGAATCAGTACAATCCGTGGCACAGACAGCCGGAATCAGACGGCGTTCTGGAATATTGCGAAACCGAAAAACTGACATTTTTTCCTTGGAGTCCTTTGGGAGGAAGCCGCCGCGTCACCAGCTTGCAAGATATGCCCGCGATCGCCAAATTAGCAGCAGAAAAAAACGTTTCAGTTTACTGTATAGTATTAGCTTGGTTGATGGCCCAATCGCCCTGCGTCGTTCCGATTCCCGGTGCGACCAAAGTATCGAGTATTGAGGACTCTGTGCAGGCGCTCGAAGTTAAATTGACTGACGAGGAATTGCAACAAATTGCCGTAAGTTAAGTATATAAGGGCCACAAAAACAGTAGAACAGGCAAGATGCCTGTTCCACAAAGAGAACTTTATTGTGGGGAGTAGGGGTTGGGCATCTTGCCCGCCCCTGAAAGTGGGATTTAATGAGTAAAGTTGACATTTTTTGAGGAATTGGGTTTTATGGAAGCTAATCAAGTGAATGCCGATCGAGACGTAGCAATTGAACATCAAAACGTACCTGTCGCCCATGAAGGACTGCACAACTTTTTATACAGTTCCGACTCAGAACACAGCGCAGCCGCTGCTATTTCTGAATTAGAAAATGACGGCACGCAAGTAATGTCGATCGATACATGGCGCGATTTGGCAACTAACGCGAAAGTCGCCGGCGTTTACGCTGTAATGGACACTTCCCGCAACACTCAGTTTATCGGTTATTCGCGAAATATCCTGCTTTCCATCAACGGTCACATCGCCCAAAACGGCGTCGAAAATTGCGCTTTCCTGCGCGTGCAAACTTTCAAATTCCCTAAGCGGGAAGAAATGGAAAGTTTGCGGGATGCTTGGATAGCAGAAATTGGCAGCATTCCGCCTGGAAACGGTGCGGAAAGCGAAATGTGGGCGGCTACGGTAGGCCAAGCAGCCCGCGCTGCTATGTCTGCTGAAGAACAAAAAGCTTATGAGGAAAAGAAGCTGAAATTGCGGAAAGCAATGGCAGATTCCACTCTTACCAAAGAGTTAGAAACAGCCGCCAAAAGTGATGGCGAACGACACCAGCATCTGGAAGCTGCTGTTAACAATGATGACTGGAGTGCGGTGATTCAATCGCAAACCCAGGAAACCAAGTCCGATTCCTAAATCGGAAAAATGTTTGTCATCCTGATATCTTGTACTATTTTTAGAACGGGCAAGATGCCCGTTCCACAATACAGCAAGTTTATGCTGGGGAGTAGGGGTTGGGCTTATGGCTCGCCCAAAATCCTCAATCTTAATCATCAACAACTGATCGGGATTAATGACTAACTTTGCGTTCCGTAACTAAAGTCAAACTTACCCATTCACCCCGATCGTTGTAACTGCGAATCATCCGAAATCGCAAGTCAGGTTCTACCAACCAACCAGCCTCGAAAAATATAGGTTTTCTGGATTCAATCTTGACAGGTAAAGTGCAAGAACCGCCGTCAGGAAGGAGCAAAACTTGCACGGGCGAAGCACCTTCGTTAAAGTGCAGAACTGAACCGTCTATGGTGGCGCTAGAAGTGATAACACTAGCATTACTGCCAAAAGTGATTTTGTGCACTAGGCGATCGGCTCCATCCAAATGCAATTGCATTTTGGTAGAATAGGTATCAGGAGAACGCCAATCTGGATACATTGTCACGGCCGCGCCCTGCCACTCTCCCAGCAAATCGTCAACAGTTAAAGGCGGACGTTCGGGGACATTTTTATCAAGCTGCTTTTCCCGAATTAAGGTAAGGTTTGATAAATTGCCGTCGGTATTGTATGTCAGAGGGAAGCGCAACCGACGATAATTGTAGATAAAACCAAACTCGGCACCGCACTCAGAATAAGGCGCTAGTTGAATAGTACCCTGACAAAAAGCTCCATTCTCAAAAAATAGGATATCTCGTCCCAAACTTTGATATTCTCGAACAAGTTCGCTCACTTCCGGTTCGCCCACACCGCTAGGATTTGGAGAAAACCGACGGAGTTTTAATCGCACATTTTTGTTGTCATTGAAACCTTCGAGAGAAATAATGCTAGGAGTATCTTGAAGTACCTCTCCTCGCGGGGATAACTGGGTAAAGGAACCGTGCCATTCTCCCAAGTTTTGCAGAAAGTTTTCCCATTGTGATACCATATTTTCACCTTTGGATATATGTTTAAAAATAGAATTATAACTCTGCTGACGGATTTTGGATTAAGCGATGTTTATGTGGGAGTGATGAAAGGTGCGATCGCCCAAATTAACCCGCAGTTAAAAGTCATTGACATTACGCACCAAATACCATCTCAAAATATTGCGGCTGCGAGGTTTTGTTTGATGACTGCTTTTGCTTATTTTCCGCCGGAAACCGTACACGTTGCTGTCGTCGATCCGGGTGTGGGAAGCAAGAGACGTGGAGTTGCAATTAAATGTGCTAATTGCTTTCTTGTCGGGCCGGATAACGGGTTGTTTAGCGGGGTGTTGAGTCGGGAAAGTGCCAGATCCTGTGTCGAACTCACGAATTCTCAATACTGGCGCACACCTCAACCCAGCAGCACTTTTCACGGTCGCGATATTTTCGCAGCAGCGGGCGCTCATTTGGCGAATGGGGTGGCATTGGAAGAGTTGGGGGAGTGCATCGACCCTGCAAGTTTACTACAGTTAGAGATACCAAATTGTTCCGTTACAGCTACAGGTGCAGCAGGCTGCATTCAATATGTCGATCGCTTCGGCAATCTAATTACTAATATCCCCAATAATTCCATTATAGGTAACAATTGGTCATTGACAATTAGCAATTGTTCTGATGCAATTCGCATTCCCAGCGGTAAAACCTACAGCGACAGCGAGCCTGGGGATTTAATTGCCATAACTGGTTCTGACGGTTGGGTAGAAATTGCCGTTAATGGCGGCAGCGCTCAATCAGTATTGCAGCTAGAATTTGGAGATCAAGTACAAGTAATTTACAGATAGAGAGGGTAATCTGCATTCATCTCATTCTATATTTATCTGCAAAATCAACAATTGTTTGGCGGTATTCGCTCATGTTAAAAAAAAGATCTCCATTATTGTGCTTAGCATTAGGAACAAGTAAAATTTTCTTAGGTTCAGGAGAAGCAGCATACAACTTTTTACTCATCCCACTGGGAATCAAAGGGTCAGCAGTCCCGTGGGCGAACAAAACCGGAATTCGCAGCAATTTAACCTTCGCCAAAGAATCAAATTTTTGCGTCAGCAGCAGCCGCAGTGGAAACAGCCGCATTATACTGTAGCGTTCTACCATATCAAGCATTGAAGTGAACGAACTTTGAACAATTAATCCCGCAGCTTCCGGATGTGCGATCGCTAATTCCACAGCAACAGCACCTCCCATCGAATGACCGTACAAAAAGATTTCTCTGGATGATAATGGCCGCTGTTTCACTAAATAATTATAAGCTGTTTCCGCATCTTCATATACCTGATATTCGCTGGGAAAGCTGCCTTGACTGCGGCCGTAACCCCGGTAATCAATCAGCAATACAGAAAAACCCAATTGCCGAAAGCGGTAAGATTGAGTGATATTCGCACCGATGTTAAAACCCCTGCCATGCAGATACAATAGAGTTCCTAATGATTGTCGATTTGCGGCGGGCAGCCACCAACCGTGAAGTTTTTCAATTTTGCGCGATCGACCCTTAATTGGCAACCAAACTTCTTGGTAAGGGATGTTAAAAGCATCCGGTGTTTTGGCGATTGTAGGTGTTGGCTGAAAGATCAAACGAGTTTGCAGAAAAAACAAGAGTATACAGGAAGCAATGTAGGCGATCGCCCAAAGTTTCCCTAAACACAACAGCCCTCTCAAAAAAGTTTTTTTGGTCTTGTTTAGCTTGCTCATTTTTGGACTGCCTACTTCTTAACTGCAAGTATTAAAAACCCGGTTTCTCTAATAAACCGGGTTTCTCATCTTTATCCAGCTACCACGAAATTAACCAATTTTCCAGGCACCACAATTACCTTTTTAATCTCCTTACCTTCCAGGTGACGCTTGGCCAATTCTGACTCGCGAGCGTACTTTTCCAAAGCAGCTTTGTCAGCAGCAGAAGGCACTTTAATTGTGCCGCGAGTCTTGCCCATAACTTGAATAACCAGCGTAATTTCATCGGTAATTAAGGCAGAAGCATCCACACTCGGCCAAGTTTGCGTATGCACCGATTCACTGTTACCAGTATTGTGCCACAACTCATCAGCAATATGCGGTGCAAAAGGCGCTAACAAGCGAATCAAAGTGTTAATTCCTTCTGCATAAGTTGGCGAATCTTTACATTTAGCATCATTCAAAGCATTGCTAAGTTTCATCATTTCAGAAACAGCAGTATTGAACTGATAATCGCCCTCCAAATCTTCGCTCACTTCCTTAATTGCCGTGTGAATTGCCCGCCGCAAATCCTTCTCAGGTTTACTTAAAACCTCTTTCTCCCCCCCTTGGCAAGGGGGGGCTGGGGGGGGTGAACCAAACTCTGTTACCAAGCGCCAAACGCGATTTAAAAAGCGAAATTGCCCTTCCACATCCGCGTCATCCCACTCCAAATCCTTCTCAGGCGGTGCTTTGAATAAAATAAACATTCGCGCCGTATCTACCCCATATTTGCCCATAACTTCCAAGGGGTCAACGCCATTGTATTTTGATTTGGACATCTTCTCATAGAAGACTTCCAAAGCTTCCCCAGTTTCAGGATCTTTGGGATTTGCGGGGTCTACATTTGCTGGGGGAACGTATTTGCCAGTAACGGGGTTTTTGTATGCCATTGCTTGCACCATGCCTTGAGTTAACAGGCGTTTAAATGGTTCGTCACAATTGATCAAACCCCGATCGCGCAAAACCTTGGTAAAGAACCGCGAATACAGTAAGTGCAAGATTGCGTGTTCGATGCCGCCCACATATTGGTCTACGGGCATCCAATCATTTGTCTTCGCGGTATCGAAGACTTGCTCTTGATTTTGAGCATCGGGATAGCGCAAGAAATACCACGAAGAATCGATAAAAGTATCCATCGTGTCTGTTTCCCGCTTCGCCGGAGTGCCGCAACTCGGACAAGGAACGTTTACCCATTCTTCCATCTTTGCCAAGGGCGAACCTTTGCCAGTAAATTGTACATTTTCCGGCAACAAGACGGGCAAATCTGATGGGGGGACGGGGACTGTTCCGCAGGTGGGACAGTGAATTACGGGAATGGGAGCGCCCCAATAACGCTGTCTAGAAATTAACCAATCTCTCAAGCGGTATTGGATTCGGGCTTTGCCATAACCTGCATTTTCGGCATGGTGAATAATCGCTGCTTTGCCTTTAATTGAATCCATGCCGTTGAAGCTTTCGGAATTAATCATAATTCCTGGTTCTGTGTAAGCTTCCGTCAAGGGCAGTTCATCATCATCCACAATTACTACTTTAATTGGCAGTTGATATTGATTGGCAAATTTGAAATCTCGCGTGTCGTGGGCTGGTACTCCCATGACTGCGCCGGTGCCGTATTCGTACAGCACATAATCGGCAATCCAAATGGGGATTTCTTCGCCGTTGAAAGGATTGATTGCTTTGCCGCCTGTGGGGATGCCGCGCTTTGGTTTGTCTTCGGCTGTGCGATCGATCTCGCTTTGGGCAGAGACTTCTTTAACAAAGGTTTCGACGGCGGCTTTTCTGTCTGGTGTAGTAACGCGATTAGTTAGTGGATGTTCCGGCGCTAAAACAAGGTAACTAACGCCATAAACTGTGTCGGGGCGAGTGGTGAAAACAGCGATTTTTTCATCCATCTCGACAATGGGAAATTCTAAGTAAGCGCCGACTGATTTGCCGATCCAGTTGGCTTGCATTAATTTGACTCTTTCTGGCCAATCGGGCAATTTGTCTAAGTCGTTTAATAACTGTTCGGCGTAATCGGTAATTTTGAGGAACCACTGCCGCAATAATTTGCGCTCGACTTTGGCACCGGAACGCCAGGAACGACCTTCGTTATCTACTTGTTCGTTTGCTAAGACGGTTTGATCTATGGGGTCCCAATTAACTGCGGCTTCTTTTTGATAAGCTAATCCTGCTTCTAAAAATTGCAAGAAAATCCATTGAGTCCACCGATAATAATCGGGAGAACAAGTTGTAACTTCTTTTGTCCAGTCGAAAGAAATACCCAGACGGCGAAATAAGCCTTTCATTTGGGCAATGTTTTGATAAGTCCATTGTGCAGGGGGAATTCCTCGCTCGATGGCGGCATTTTCTGCGGGCAAACCAAAAGCGTCCCACCCCATCGGATTGAGTACGCGATAGCCTTGCATCCGCTTGAGTCTGGCAATTACATCGATGATTGTGTAGTTGCGGACGTGTCCCATGTGCAGGTTTCCCGACGGGTAGGGGAACATGGATAAGGCATAAAATTTAGGCTTTTGGGTATCTTCTGGCATCTGGTCTAAGTTTTGCTCAGCCCATGTCTGCTGCCATTTTTCTTCTATGGATTGGGGGTTATATCTGGAATCCACAACAATTACTCCGTGTAGGATTTACTAATGTTTGCTTGAACATTTTGGCACATTCAAGGGGCTTCGATTCGGATTTTTCTGAGCTCCAAGGATTTTGGCTCGAATATGTGTATTATATATTGTAGTATAGGGAATTTGAGCTGGGGGCGATCGACCAAATATCCCGGTTCGCCCTGAAAAAAGTAAATAACTGCAATCCCCAGAAACCCGATTTCTTTGACAAACCGGGTTTATTCTCCTAGTTCGAGCTTAGATGCTATCAGGATCGATGTTCAATTCGCGCAGTTTGGCGGCTAAACGTTCCGCTTTTTGAGCTTCTTGTTCGGCACGCTGCGAGGCTTCTTCAGCGCGGTGCGAGGCTTCTTCGGCACGCTGAAATTCTTGTTCGGCGCGCCGTCGCTCTAATAACCGCTCTGCATTTATTTCGGAATAGGAAAGAAACTTTTCTCCATCAGGGCGATAGATTTCTAACCTTTCTTCTGGTAACTCAAACCGCACTCCCAGTCTGGGACTTATCCATCCCTCCATCGGTTCAATTGGTTCTAAGATTCCTTCAATTCTTTGCCAACCTTCTAACTGATTTCTTTCTGGATCGTAAAGGTAATACTCCTCGACTCCATAACGATAGTAAAATGAAAGTTTCTTGTTCATTTTTGTGTTACTATCGTTGTGGGAGCGAATTTCAAAGACGACTTGGGGAGCAATATTATCTTCGCGATATTGTATGTAGGAACGTCGCTCGCCTTTTGGTCTACCAAATATCACCATCGTATCCGGCGCTTGAGAAATATCTGGTCTACCTTCAACGGGATACCAAAGTAAATCGGCTGCTACAAACACGTTGGGGTCATCTTCAAACAGCGATTCGCAACCTTCTTTGATTGTGACAATTAATTTGTATTGTATTGTGCTGTCCGCCATTGGTTGACCGTCGCTGGATGGATAAATAATTTCTTCTGTTGTGACTTGCATAGTGGTTGTCTCCGAGAAGTATCTCAGCTTAATTATACTATTTATGATAGTTATCGGGTCGGGGCGGGTTTACGATATTATGGGTTTCAGGCAATTATTGTGGGTGAAACCAGCACCTAAATAAATATTTTTTTTTGCCATTTATCATTGGTAATGGATGATTTTGTATGGCGGGTTTTACCAACCACCTATGTTTAAAACCAATAATCTCCTAAACCCGCCCCCACCCAACGACTCGTAAAATTAGAAAAAATGGCGATCGGCGATCGAATATATCGCTCATTGGCGTTCTAATTTTGTCAATTTTTTCTGGGCAAATTTGCGGAGTCTTTCGTCAGAATCGTTCTGAGCGCGATCGCGCACAAGTTCTAAAGTTTGAGGGCGATCGGGATATAACTCAATCATAGCTGCAAGAGCTGCTTGCCGGGGATTGCCTAGCCAATAATACTCGCGCTCAAAGGGGTCATTGAGCGCAACATCGCACAATAATTCAAATATTCCATGCTCATCTTTCCACCCCCATGCTAATTCGTGGACTGCTGCTTCTCGCACATCCGAATTATCGTCTGATTGAGCGCTTTGTTTGAGCAAAGGTAAGGTTTCCGGGTCATCTTTCCACCGCCGTGCTAATTCTTCTACTGCTGCACGTCGCACATACCCATTATCGTCTGATTGAGCCAGTTGTTTGAGAATGGGTA
>NZ_JAUBTR010000007.1:35715-100346 GCF_036705045.1 Microcoleus sp. BR0-C5 | reverse complement strand
ATTATCGTCTGATTGAGCCAGTTGTTTGAGAATGGGTAAGGTTTCTGGGTCATCTTTCCACCCCCGTGCTAATTCTTGTACTGCTGCAAGTTGCATAATCCAATCATCGTCTGATTGAGCGCGTTGTTTGAGAATGGGTAAGGTTTCTGGGTCATCTTTCCACCCTCGTGCTATTTCTTGTACTGCTGCATATCGCACATTCCCCTCATCCTCTGATTGAGCCAGTTGTTTGAGAATGGGTAAGGTTTCTGGGTCATCTTTCCACCCCCGTGCTAATTCTTGTACTGCTGAAGAGCGCACATCCCAATTATCGTCTGATTGAGCCAGTTGTTTGAGAATGGGTAAGGTTTCTGGGTCATCTTTCCACCCCCGTGCTAATTCTTGTACTGCTGAAGAGCGCACATCCCAATTATCGTCTGATTGAGCCAGTTGTTTGAGAATGGGTAAGGTTTCTGGGTCATCTTTCCACCCCCGTGCTAATTCTTGTACTGCTGCACATCGCACAACCAGATTATCGTCTGATTGAGCCAGTTGTTTGAGCCAAGGTAAGGTTTCCGGGTCATCTTTCCAAGTGGCTGCAATTGCTGCTACTGCTTGTCGGCGAATTTGATAAACTAGGCTGTGATATTCTTGAGGTGTAAAATGAGTTAGATTTCCGTACTTAGTTAACTCTTTGACTCGATCGCGCAAATTCCCAGCAATAGCAGCAATATCATTTCTCTTCTTGACTTCAGAAACACACTGCGCCGCCAAAAACAGATTGCTAAACTTGTCTGCTTCCCCATTTTCACCAATCAGATATTCCAGGATATCACCTGTAAATCTAGCATCCAGCATTCCCGCCATTAAACGCAACACTTCATGCCAAGACTCATCTCGCCAATGCTCTCTAAAAACTTCTATCAAACCATCTAAATCAAGCGTTTTTGGTTTGTCAAATTGCCGCACAAACTCCCAAGCACAAAAATATTCCAAAAACGTGCGGTGGACAAAAGCATAATAATCTTCATTGTATCCACCCAAGAAGCACAAGATAAAATTGCGATCGCGCAGTTGGTCTACCATCAACTTAGCACAAGCAGTTGCCCCAGTTCCCATCAAGCCGGTCAATGAATCAGTAATAGTTTGCCGCAAATCCTCGCGACTAATAATATTTCCGGCTAATCCTTTGCCGCTAGACTGCATTGTGTAGGCAATTCGCCCGCAGATACTTTGTTTGACTTCTTCATCAATTACATAAGGGTCAACTCTGTCATTATTTAGTTTTTCTTTCACTTCAAAGTCCCATTTATGCAGCAGCACTTTTGATGCTTCTTCATAGAGTTTCGCCCGAAAGCGCGGTAACTCCTGATTGCGATTGAGAATTGCCATCATTGTCAGCAAGAGCGGATTTCCGGCTAATTCTCGAATTGAATTCGATGTCGCAATCGCTTGCTGCAAGCGTTCTAAAAGAGCAGCTTTTTTTAAGCGATCTATCAATGTCAAATCGTGCCACTTCTGGATAAAATTTTGAATCTGTTCCGGTTCAAAATCTTGCAGAATAAAGTGATGAAATTCGGCATTTTTTAGTCGCTGCTGCTGGTAGCCAATCACGCGAGAAGTGACGATTGTTTTCACCGTTGGATATTTTTGAGTGAAGCTATGAATTTGGTCAACAATCCGATTGCGTTTTTCCAACTCGAACACTTCATCTAGCCCGTCAAACATGACAACAGCGCGGCCAGCTTGCAGCCATTCGTGCAGGATATTTTTGTCTAAATGATCGATCCGACTAGAGTCGCACTCGATAAATTCTAGAAAATTATCGCACTTTTTTTCATCTTGACTGCGATTGTATTTCCGCAATTCAATCAGTAAGTGAATCGGGTGCAATGACAAATCATTAGCAGATAATTTTGCCCACTGAAGCGTCAGATATTTTAACAGCGTAGATTTCCCAGAACCCGGATCGCCTAGAATTACTAGATAACGGTAAGTGACATCCTCAATCACGTCGAGCACTGAGCGAGTTTGCTGTTGAGTGTAAGCTTTTTGGTAGCGTTCAAAATCTTCGGGACTTACTTCGGAGGCTATGTCGCCCCGTTCCCGCAATCGCTTTTGAATCTCCTTGGGCAATTCATAATCTTTGGGCAAATATTCCTGACACGATCGCGCGTTTTGGGGAATAAATATTTCTTTAATTGTCAGTTTTCCTTCGTATTCTCCAGACCTCTTATCTAAATTGTCTAAATTCAACGAATATTCATATAGTTCTAGCAGTCCTTCTTGATAACTTTCTAACTTAAATTCAGCCGGAATCGGAGCAATTGTTGCGAGACTCTGCTCCATGCTGGCAAATTGATTTGTGTTTAAAATTTGTCGCAGTTCAGCATTTTGCTGGATAATTAATTTAACGCTTGTCAGATACTTTTCTGCCACTTGTTCCCAACTAAACGTATCGGGAAGCGAGGAAACAGGTTGCTCCTGTAAAAAATTAGTCGGTAGAATCTGAGTGAAGGTGGGCAAATTCCGTCGCACCGGATGTTGCAAGCGCAAATTTTGCCAGTGCTGAGCTAAAATACCAGTGTTTAAATATTTACAATTGCCTTGAAACGCAGTTCCCAAAACTTGCCTGACATCAGGTTGTTTGAGAAATTGGCGTAACGGTTGCAAGTATTGCTGGATCTGTTTTTTATCTAAGTGCGATCGCTCTAATTCCTGCTCGAACAATATAATAAAGGATTTGAGGGCATCGCGAACAGCATTTTGAGCGAAGGGCTTTTTACCAAGTCCTTCAACATCTTTAATACAACCTTTAAAAAAATCTTTAACGTAGTCGTCGAAAGCTTCTTTAGCCAAGTCTTGCACAATAGGGCCGACCAACAACCAACCCAAACCCAAACCCGCGCTGACTGGATCTACCATTGCTTTTTGCTCGATTTGTATACTTTAATTTGAAATTATTATAGCGAGGCTGAAAAGTTTAGCTACGGGTAAGGACGCGAGACATCGCCCATAAATATCAATAAATATCAACTTAATGCACTTTCCCGCACTCCGCCAGCGGTTTAAACCCCTGCCGGAGTGTGAAAAAGCGCATTATTATGCAGCTTACCTTGCCGGCGGCTTACTGTCAGCCGATCGCACTTTCCGGCGAATCAACACACTCATCACCTGCTTCGGATTTGCCGCGCGCTGTAGGGGACTCCAATCGCCGACTTCAGCAAATCCCAGCCGGTACAAAGTAAGAATCGTTTCCCTGACACCCTGGGGCGAACCCACAACCGTTACCAGCACCACATCCTGTTCGGATACTGCTGCGGGCTCGGAATTTGGGCAATCAAATTCGTTTTCGTCGGACACGAATTCCTGTGACATATTATGTTCTCCTGACTTTGGGTTTTCTAAGAAAACCCAAAAATCCAGCCGCCCCGCATTTCAACACACAGCAGGGCGGCCACAGAGAATGTTAAGATACTCCGTTAGCCTCCAGACTGCTAGTTCCAGTTTGGCGGTTATGCTGTCCATTGCTGCTGGTAACAGCTTTGGGCAGTGCAACTAGATTTTTGGGCGACGCGGGCTGCCTCCTCTACAAGCAAAGCAACCTTTCACTTAAAAGCGTAGCCGCAGATGGGGGCCGCCGTCAATCGATTTTAGATTTTAGATTTTAGATTTTACCAAGCTCCAGCGTGGCAACGCAGATATGCTCTGCCTCCGTCTTGTTGAGAGTGTTTTGATGCGGAATTGGATAGTTATCAGACAATACGGTTCAGATAAGATAGTCCTGTAGGAAAAACTATGTGAAAAATAGATACTGCGATTGCTTCGTGACTCGCTGCGGACAACCGCTAACTGAACCGTATTGAGTTATCAGATTAGAATCAATTTCAGAAGTGCGATCCGACCCCGCTCTCATCTGCTGTTTCCCCCCGCAGAGCATATTTAAAATAGCGAGCAGCGGCGCTTTAAAGCTGCTTGCAAAAGAGTGTTGTACAGTTTTTCCTTAACAGTATAAGCGCCGAATCTTTCCAAGTGCGGATTGTTCATTTGAGCGTCGAACATCAGATAAGATCGATCGCGCAATCTCTCCACCAACTTCACCATCGCCACCTTAGAACCCTCGGGAATTCGGTAAAACATCGACTCCCCAATAAACGCACCGCCGATCGACAATCCGAGAATACCGCCCGCCAATTCGTCGCCGCACCAAGTCTCGAAGCTGTAAGCCCAACCGGCCTCATACAAACCCCAGTAAATCTTCTTGAGCTCCTTAGAAATCCAAGTCGTTTCGCGATCGGCACAACCCTCAACCACCGCCCCAAAATCGCGGTTCACAGCCACCGAAAATCGATTTTGATTGATTTGGCGGCGCAGGGATTTGGGATAGGTAAATCTTTCATCCAGGGGAATCAGCGCCCGCTGCCTGCTCGAATACCACCCCAAACTTTCCTCGCCGTCATTTGCCATCAAGAAATAGCCTTGCGCGTATCCTTGTATAATTGTCGGTATATCATATTGCATATATTTATCAGTTGTCATTTCTCAGTTAACTTTTCAAAGTCAACATTAGCAATTAGGAATAGTCATGTCTGAAACCATCGAACCTATTACCTTACCGCCCGCCAAAAACCCTGAGCAAGAAGGGCAATGGCTCCAACAAACGCTGCTGGCGTGGCTAGACTCCGAGTTTATCCCAGAAGCAGCCAACCAGCAAATAGCTAAAAGAGCTGCCCAAATCTATGTCCGCCAGCGCATGGAAGGCGAAAATGACGTGGGCAGCCTCGTAATTGCGATCGTCACCGAAATGCAGGCCTATGATTTTTCTAAAAGCTTCTACGGCGAATTTGCGATCGCCAATGCCGTCAGCGACTTGTTACTCGAAAGTCTCGGCATCGATAAATGCTGCGGCCAGTGAAGCAAGAAGGAGGAAAATTTAATTCATAAGTCTGAAACAAAAATCAACCCCAAACCTAATCCTGCCGATTAATTGTGAGTTTTTTTCTTCTTCCTTCCTTCTTCCTTCTTCCTTCGTGCTACCAGCTAGACTTCACAACACCGGGCAAAAGACCTTCGTGAGCCATTTCTCGCATCATGTTGCGAGACAGTCCGAAGTCACGATAGTAACCTCTGGGCCGTCCAGTTGCCCAGCAGCGGTTCCGCAAGCGAGTCCGCGAACTGCTGCGGGGTAGCTGTTGTAGTTGGCGGTGAATCGCCATTTTGTCCATCTGATTGTTAGCTTGGTCAAACTGGTCTTTCAGGTCTTCCCGCTTGTCGGCGTACTTGTCTACGAGTCTCTGGCGCTTTTTCTCGCGCTCCACCATGCTCTTTTTAGCCATAATCTGTTGATATCCTTAGATAAATCACAATCTACTATTTTACTATATTTTTGTCTTTTTGGATAACTTTAGTTTTAAATATTTTTATTTACACACAACAACTTATCTCATTTGCAGGGTGCCTCAGCTAATATTGTGCGATCGACAGTTGCTCGAATTCGAGCTGACGCAGCTTAGGAACTACTCCTGGTTCTCGCCAAGAGTTTGTTGTGCAGCGTGTCGAATGTGGAGGATGCGAACTGCGGACACATCTTCACTTTCGGCAATAGTGAAAAGAATGCGGTATGAGTTGCGCCCTTTACCATAAAGTAACTGCCTAATTTCTTTACTGAAGTATTGATTTTCCCTGGCTATAGGACAACGTTTGGGCATCGCTGATAAAGACTCGATCGCTTTCAACAATCCCTCATACCACTCCCTGGCTTTCTCTGGTGATGTCATCTGAGATAATAGCAGGAATGCACTATCCGCTTGTGCTTCTGCAACGCTAGAAATTTCAATGAGATATGTCATCAGTTTGTTGGAAAACTGTACTTGGTGCGCTGTGATTTAGCAAATTCATCAAAAGAACGGAACCGTCCTAACTCAAAATCATTTAACCCCTCCTGAATACCCTCAATAGCTTCTTCAGAGTCTCGGGCTTCCCATTCTAATATTCTAGTTAGCAATTGGGCAGCAACAAGGCTAATATCTTGTCCTTCCCGATCGGCTTTTTCGCGAAGTAGTGCCTCTAATTCTGGACTGAGGGAAATCGCAATACTCATATACTTACTTCCTTAGCATTAAGCTGTTGACAATAATTATAGCAAACTCAAAAAACTATCGACCTATCGAGTTCATTTATAAACTATTCATTTCAGCAATTGTAAGGTGCGTCAGATTCTATATTTTAATGCTAGTTGCTAGCCTCGGCACTGACGCACCCCTGCGTAATATTAGCAGAAGGACACAAATCTGCAAGTTCGCAAATATTGCAAGCCGGATTTCTCGCATTACAAACCGCCCTGCCGTGATAAACCAACCGAATCGACCAATTTTCCCAATCCGGCTGCGGCAACAATATCATCAAATCCCGCTCGATCCTTATAGGATCGGTATGTTCGGTCAATCCTAACCGCTGACTCAAACGTTTGACGTGAGTGTCTACGGTCACGCCCATATTAATACCAAAAGCGTGGGCGAGAACGACATTAGCCGTTTTGCGGGCAACTCCGGGCAATTCTAGCAGGAGTTCCATCCGCTGCGGCACTTGATTGTTAAATTTATTGACGATCGCCTGACAAGCACCTTTAATATTTTTAGACTTATTCCGGTAGAAACCAGTCGATCGCACGAGACGCTCCAATTCTTCTATATCAGCATTTGCCAAAGCCACCGCATCGGGAAAACGCTCAAACAAAGCCGGCGTTACCAGATTTACTCGCTCGTCCGTACACTGAGCCGAGAGAATCGTCGCCACCAGCAACTGCACGGGAGTTTCGTAGTTGAGAGTGCAAGGAGCTTCTGGATAGAGGCGTTTGAGGCGAATCAGAATTTCGAGCGAGCGTTGTTTTAAACTTAACTTTTTAGTCATTAGTCAGTAGTCAGTAGTCATTAGTCATTAGTCATTAGTCAGTAATCAGTAGTCATTAGTCATTAGTTATTTGTTTTTAAGTGGTTCCCAGGCACGACTGGGGAACCCATAACCAGAGGTTCTGCCTCGCTTGCGTCGGAAAAAAAGAAGAGGGAAAAATAGGAAAATATGAAAACGGAAAACTAGACATAATTCTTCCTTCTTCCTTCTTCCTTCTTCCTTCTTCCTTCATTTACTATTGCATGAAATTTCGCAAATCAAACCCAGCCAAATTAGCAGTATCGCGAATAATCAAGAAAATCCCCAAACCCAGCAACAACACCAAACCTGTCTGCATGACATTTTCCTGAATGCGGTTCGGCAGAGGCTTGCCCCGCAGTCCTTCTATTAACAGAAAAGCTAGCTGACCGCCGTCCAAAGCAGGTAAAGGCAAGATATTAATCACAGCCAAATTGATGCTAATTAGCACAGCATACTGAAACAAACTCGCAGCATCCGATTTAGCAATCCCTGCACCAATCGCCACAATCGCCACTGGCCCGGACAACTTGTCGGCAGTCTGGCTGAAATTGCTAAGTAACTGCCCGAAACCTTGCACCGTCAGCACCACAATCCGCTCAAATTCTTTGGCGGCCTTGCTAAACGCCTCTACAAATCCGGCCCTCTGCCGCACCACAGTGCCGTTAGAAGTTAGCTGCACGCCAATGCGACCTTTGCCGTCGGGCGACTCTTCAGGAGTTACTGTCACCACAAATTTTTGTTCTTGGCGCTGAATTTCCAACGCTAGGGGTTGGTTGGGATGATCTTGGATTGCTGCGACCAATAATTTGACTGCTTCGCCGGAAGCGCCCAATTCCTTGCCGTCAACAGACAGAACAACGTCGCCCGATCGAATTCCCGCTTGTTTGGCGGCCGAACTGACTTCGGCGGCGACTTCCGGGACTTTAACTCCCGGTAGGTAGTTCATTTGTGCAGCGCCGACAGTGGTCAATTGCACCACCAGCAGGAAATAAGCAAAAATTAAGTTGGCAATTACCCCTGCACTAATGACGATCGCCCGATCGAGTACGGGGCGATTTTTGAGCAAATTCGGGTCATTTGGGGGAATTGTACTGTCGGGATCGTCGTCCGGGAAACCCACGAAACCTCCCAGGGGAAAGGCGCGGAGGGCGTATTCAGTTTCCGGGCCTTGGTACTTCCAGAGGATTGGCCCGAAACCGATGGAGAAGCGGTTGACGTGGATGTGTTGAAGTCTCGCCGCCAAGAAGTGGCCGAGTTCGTGAACGACAATCAAGATACCTAAAACTGCGATCGCTGCCAAAACTGACATGAAGGATTCCACTAACACTTTTACTGGACTTTGATTTATTTTAATATCTTTTTAATATCGGTGGCTTCGGAGGGGCAATTTTCAGTCAAACTGGAAGGTGGTGTTTTTGTCGGAAGTCCCGGCTGCTGCGATCGACCCGACGCTGCCAAACCGATCGCGCGATCGTACCTGAGTTTACCTCTAAAACCCATTCCCATTACCAATTCCCTATTACAAATTACCCATTACCAATTCCCTGTTAGCCATTCGCCATTATGAAAGACACTTCTTTGAATATTATCGCTATTTCTATCTTTGCCATCACCATTTCAATATTGTTGGGCCCCCTATTCAACTTGCCAGAAGCCGTACCTGCGATCGCCACTTTTTGCCTGTTGGGGCTAGCCACCCTCGACAGTTTCCAGTGGCAAGGTCAAGGCGGTACTATTTTATTAGATTGGCTGGGGGGAACTTCCAAACAAAAGCGCGATCGTATCCTTCACCACGAAGCCGGACACTTCCTAGTCGCGTACCTCTTGGGAATTCCCGTAACCAGCTACGCCCTCAACGCTTGGGAAGCATTTAAACAAGGTCAAACAGCCCAAGGAGGCGTGCGATTTGAAGACGAACAATTAGCATCTCAACTCCAAAATGGCACTCTTTCCGCCCAACTTTTAGACCAATACTGCACCGTATGGATGGCCGGAATAGTCGCCGAAAAATTTGTTTACGGCAGTGCAGAAGGAGGAGCAGAAGACCGCACCAAAATTAGTGCAATTTTAACACAACTGCGCCGTCCCAGTTCCGAGATTCAACTCAAACAAAACTGGGGTTTGCTGCGAGCAAAAAACCTGATCGAAAGCCACAAATCAGCTTACGAAGCCCTAGTAGCAGCAATGGAAGAAAGAGCAACTGTTGCCGAATGCTGCGACATAATTCAGCAAAATTTATAGGAAAAAGATTACGCACTCTTGCCTTATAAACCCGGTTTATCTCTAGATTTCTCACAAAGACAGGACTTACGCACCGCCTCAATATATAGTGTTTTGTAGGGGCAAACCCCCCGTGGTTGCCCCCATACCTGGAATGATTGCGTAAGTCCTAAAAGACAAAAAATTTGCGTATAAACCTAGTTTAAGAGCGTATTATAGGGATTAAAAATTCATGTCAGAACCAAAAGATTTCCCAACAACACTGCAAACAGCGAACCCAAATACAGAAAAATTGTTGTGGCTGTTCGGTTTCCGGATCGACCCCGGCACCGAAATACCAAATCTATATACTTTAATTGTCTATGGAGAACAAGAGCCACCCTTAGTAGCCGGCGGTCAACTTGTATTTTTTACCCGCCCAGAACTAGCGATTAACGCTCTCCAATTGTGCAATATCGATGTCAGCGAACTGGGAAAGCCACCCACACAAATAGACGCTATTTGCGACATTGCAGAAACGCTGTACTTGCTCGATGCCGAAGATTTTGACGAGTCAGCTACTATCCTCAACTGTTTGAACGCGCTTTTCGATTTAGTGAAAGCTACTTTAATACCGATGCCAACTGAATACAAGCGCATACTTTATGATTTTGCAGACCATTTGAATATTGAGGAAGAGTTTGCAAGTTTTTTAGACGCAGAAGATATTCAGCGCTCGGAAATTGTCAATGCCATTTTGTGGTGTGTGGGAGCAATTACAGCTAAATCTAGATTGTTGACCGAGTAATTTAATAAAAACTAGAATGTGACTCGATAATAGATAATATAGCAAAAGGAAATTGTGCCATGACTGTAACAGATGTACGCTTGTGGACTGTAGCCGAATACCGCCGGATGACCGAAACTGGCATTCTCAATCCCGATGAACGAGTCGAATTAATTGACGGGCAAATTATTTCAATGAGTGCAAAAAATCCTCCCCACGCAGCAACTAACCTCTGTGCAGCCGACTATCTGAGAAATCTGCTGGCAGGACTTGCTTTAATTCGCATTCAAGACCCGGTTACTCTAAGTATAAATTCAGAACCAGAACCCGATATTGCTGTAGTGCAAATCGACCCTCGGCTGTACCAAGATTTTCATCCCGCACCCGACAATATTTTATTATTAATAGAAATAGCTGACACGACTTTAGAAACAGACCGCAAGCGGAAAGCACCGGCTTATGCTAAGGCGGGAATTAGTGATTATTGGATACTTGATTTTAACACGCGGCAAGTTTATGTTTTTCGCGAACCGGGCGAGGCCAACAACCGACAAGAAACAGTATTTAATGAAGATGATGTTTTGTCAATGCTGACCTTTCCAGAAATAGAAGTTCAGATTTCGCAACTGTTTCCTTAAGTCTGTGGGCTGCGGGTTTATCGATATCTTTAGCTACGGATCGATATTTCGGCTAAAACCAGCCCCTTGTATGGTGCGTAGCTGCTACGGTATCTACGGGTATTGTGTATATTGATATCGCTCGAATTACCACAACGTTGTGGGGCGGGTTCACAAACCATACATAACAATGACCGACAATTCATATAAACCCGCCCCCACCCCACCGTAAATCTGAACGTACATTTGGCTTGGAAAGTTGGGTGGGGGCGGGTTTTTGAGATTGTTGGTTTTGGGGCGATTATTGTTGGTGAACCCGCCCCAACAAATCTATCAATTACCAATTATCAATTACCAATTATTCAGAATAATCCCGATCGCTACAAAAAACTTAGTATTAGGGCGTAGCGCGAGTTATACTCCTACTGGAAAGACTGTGACTGCCAAAAAATCTCGAAATCAAAGTTTATGAGCAACACTTCCGGGCCTGAACCAGCCGCCAACAACCCCGCAACAAAAAAACTCAGTTTCTCGACAAAATTAGCTTACGGTGCCGGCGACCTCGGCCCGGCAATTACCGCTAATGTTTTGGCCTTTTACCTCCTAGTTTTCTTTACCAATGTCGCTGGTTTACCGGCCGGCTTAGCCAGTAATATTTTGGTAGTTGGCAAGGTTTGGGATGCCATAAATGACCCGATTGTGGGCGTTTTGAGCGATCGCACTTCTCACCCTTGGGGCCGCCGATATCCTTGGATAATATATGGTGGCATTCCCTTCGGCATATTCTTCTTATTGCAGTGGATAGTACCTAGCACGGATCACACAGTGTTATTTTGGTACTATGTTGCGATCAGCATTTTGTTCAACACCGCCTACACCGCTGTCAATCTTCCCTACACTGCCCTGACTCCAGAACTTACTCAAGACTACAACGAACGCACTAGCCTTAATAGTTTTCGGTTTGCTTTCTCCATTGGCGGCAGCATCTTTTCCTTAATCTTAGCTCTAATTATCTTTGCTGTATTTGAAAAGAACCCGAATCAACAATATTTAGTATTAGGTGCAATCTGTGCAGTTATCTCTGTCTTGCCTTTGTACTGGTGCGTTTTGGGAACTCGCAAGCACGTGGCAGCCCAACTATTAGAAAACGCAGAACTAGATAATTCTACATCCTTGCCACTGAAAGAACAGTTGCAGATTGCATTTAGCAATCGTCCTTTTTTGTACGTCATTGGAATTTATCTTTTTTCTTGGCTGGGAGTGCAGTTGACTGCTACTATTATTCCCTACTTTGTTGTTAACTGGATGCAACAGCCACAGTACGTTTTTAGCTTGGTGGCGATCGCAGTTCAAGGCACTGCATTAATCATGCTATTTGTTTGGAGTAAAGTCAGCGAGAGATACGGCAAAAAAGCCGTATATTTTATGGGCATGAGTCTGTGGATTATTGCTCAAGCTGGACTATTTTTTCTGCAACCAGGACAAGTATTGCAGATGTACTTATTAGCAGTCATGGCAGGTGTCGGAGTTTCCACGGCTTATCTCATACCTTGGTCGATGATACCGGATGTGATCGAACTCGACGAACTGCAAACAGGAGAAAGACGCGAAGGCGTTTTCTATTCGTTTATGGTACTGCTGCAAAAAATCGGATTGGCAGGGGGTTTGTGGTTGGTAGGCCAAGCATTAGAAGGAGCTGGATTTCTATCTACAGTTCCGGGACAGCCTGCACCCGTACAGCCAGAGTCTGCACTGTTTGCGATTCGAGTTGCGATCGGACCTCTGCCCACAATTGCTTTAATTGCTGGCATGATTCTTACATACTTTTATCCCATAACCCGCGAAGTTCATGCAGAAATATTGTTGAAGCTGCGAGAAAGAAAAGCACAAAATCAGTAAGCCTTAATAAGGAGTAGTTGGTAATTAGTCAAATCTAAAAATAACCACTACCAATAGCTGATACGAGCGAGATCAATAGCAATCCTCCCATCTTGTGCGAACTCTTTTTGTATTTAACAATGTGTCATCTTCTTATTGCATCAGTTAATTCAAAAAAAGCCCGTTGCGCGTTTACCGAAAGGATTGCTATAGCTTGCTCGGAGGGCGAATAAAAGCGATAGTTTTAGTAATAGCCCCGGAACGCAGAAACCTAGTTTTTTTACGAAAATACATAAATCGCCCAGCGCCATCCGCCTCGGTAGAAAAACCGCGAAGGTTTGAGTTGTTCGAGATGTCGATCGAGCTTGAGAACACAAGTTATTAAATTTTATGTCTGTCGCGCACTATAGAGAGTTGTTTGTGATATAATCACCAATCTAAGTAAGTCTATATACTTAATCAGTCATCCAGCTCCTCAAAAAGTTTATAATTAAAAGAAGAAACAGATTTTTGTCGGAAATTGATTGGATTAGTTGCCGTTCCCAAAAATCTGCTGAATGTGGCTAATTATATCTACATGGGAAATGCCAAACTTTTTAGTCGGTCAGTTAGCGCGTAAGTTAACAAGTGCTTCTGCCGTGGACTCTGAACCGAAAAATGGCATTGAGGACAAACCAATACCAGCGCAAGCAGCGGCTGAGGTATTACAGTCAATTGTAAAAGTTTGGTAAAGTTAGGGAACCCGCTGTCGCGAAGCTGAGCGACACCTGAAAAAGTTGGCTTCGTCGCGGGTAAACCCTAAATACAAGCACAACGCAGCAGACTCAAATGCAGTCTGATCTAACTCTCTAGCAGTTGTAAAAGAACTTTTGCCGCCGGCATAGCATAGGGATTTAGTTATTTTTGTATACTATGTGAAAGTAGTGAGAACTATTAGAAGGAAGTGGACTCGACCAACCAATAATTTCGTGTGATATCCTTAAGCCAATGCTCAAAGTATCAACCCGAAGGCTCGCAGAAGAAAGCTGATTTTACCCACACAATATCCAAGAGGTCAACATGGAAAGAGAACAGGACGCTCATATCGTACCCATTAGCAGCCAGAGCCGACAGGTGCAGCAATTTTCCGTTGACGAGGGAGAAGAGTTAAGCGCGCAGCCTCAGAAAGGATTGAATCTAAAGCCGTTTTTGAGGACTTTTCAGCGACAAGCCCTAATCATTATTGGGATTATAGGTCTAGTAGGCGCTGGAGCTTTTTATCAGATCAAGGGAGGCAAGAAAACATATCAAGGCGATTTTCGGATGCTAGTCGAACCCGTGACAACGGAGGCAAGAATTGCTGACCCATCTGCCCTAGCCAATCGCAGTGAGGGGGGAGGAGTACCTAGTAGAGATTTTTTTAGTTTGGACTACGCAACTCAACTTCAAATTCTCCAGAGTCCTCAGATGCTGTCGGCTATTGTTAAACAAGTCCAAAAACGATATCCAGAAGTTACCGAGGAAATTCTTCAAAAAGGATTAGTCGTTTTGCGGCTGGGAGAAAATCAGATGACGCTGACTAAAATTTTGGAAGTTCGCTTCATGGGGAATGACCCTGAATTTGTTGAGTTCGTTTTACAAGAAACTAAAAAGAAATATTTAAAGTACAGTCTTGATGAACGCAAGACTCGCATTGGTGAAGGTGTAAAATTTATTGAAGACCAGCTTCCGGGACTCAATAAGCGCGTAAACAGCCTGAAATCGGAGTTACAGGTGATACAGGAGAAGCAAAAGATTACCAATCCTCAAGAACAAGGCGCGCAATTAATCCAGCAAGTTCGTACCGTAGAAACTTTAGAGTTAGAAACTCAAAGGCTACTGCAAGAACAGAAAACGCTGTACGCTAACTTGCAAAAACAATTAGATTTTACACCAAATGAAGCTATTGCCGCTTCAGCTTTAAGCGAAGAACCTCAATATAAAGAGTTGTTGACCAAGGTTAAGGAAGTAGAAGGTCAGATTGCTGTAGAAACAGCTCGTTTTAAATCAGCTAACCCTATAGTGGAAGCTTTAGAGCGCAAGCGGGCAAATTTAGTAGCTTTGCTCAACCAGCAAACTGATCGAATTTTGGGGCAAAATTTAGTAGGCACCCAAGCCAATTCTAAAGTTCAGAATTTTCAAAATTCTATTCGCATAGGCTTGATTAAACAATTGGTTGATACTGCTAACCAAGTTGAAGTCTTAGAAGCTCGCCGTCAGGCTATCAGCCAAACTAAAAACAATTTAAACCGACAAGCAACAGAATTCCCCACCATAGCCCGCCGCTACAACGAACTGCAACAGCAATTAGAAGTAGCCGCCCGCACCCGCGATCAACTTTTAAGCCAGCGGGAAACTCTGCGCGTCCAAGCAGCTCAAAGCCAAGTACCTTGGGAAATAATTTCTGAACCACAGATACTGCGAGATGCGAAGGGCAACCTGATTCCAGTTGCCACGAAAGCTAAAAACAAATTTTTGATGGCAGTTGTTGGGGCGCTAGTTTTGGGTCTGGGAGCTGCTATCCTCATTGAAAAGTTCCGCAATATTTTCTACTGTGCTGATGACGTTAAAGATGCGGTTGAAGCGCCTTTATTGGGAGCAATTCCTCTTGACAAAAATGCTAGAAAATTGCAGCCTTCTATTGCTAATGCCTATGCTTATCTGGAAGGAAAAGAGGGTAATAAGAAAAATGCTGCGGAATTTATAGAAGCTTTTGACTCTCTTTATACTAATATCCGCTTTCTTTCTTCAAATCGAACGATTAGCTCTTTGGCAATTGGTTCGGCTACAGTTGGCGAAGGCAAATCTACCGTTGCTTTAAACTTAGCTCACGTGGCAGCGCTGGCGGGTCAGCGAGTGCTGTTAGTAGACGCTAATTTGCATTCGCCAAGCCTGCACTTGCTGTTGGAACTGCCTAATGTCAAGGGATTGAGCAACTTGCTCGACCATAAAAACGAACCCAATGAAATTATCCAACGATCGCATCTAGCAGATAATCTTTTTGTATTAACTGCTGGTCTCCCGAATCCTGGTACTGCCCGACGGTTGGCATCATCTCAGATGCAGTATTTAATGGAAGAACTTCAGGCAAAATTTGACTTAGTTATCTACGATACGCCGCCGCTGGCGGACAGTAAAGATACGAATTTTTTAGCGGCGCGCACCGATGGCATACTGATGGTTGTAGCAATTCGCCAGGTTCCCTTTTCTTTAGTTCAAAAAGTTTTCAGTCAATTAGAAAATTTTGGCATACCATGCTTGGGCACAGTTGCGAATCATGCCCCTAAACGCAAGAAGTATCCAGCATCAAGATCATCAGTTGTTGAAGATAAAAATGAATATTTGAATTTGACACCAGCACCGTCTCGTATCCGCAAACTAGCTCCCAAAAAAGAGTGATATAGCAATCCTTGCAGGAGTCGTAAATTTTTGACCCCACCCCAACCCTCCCCTTATCAAGGGGAAGGGGTAAGAAATTCACAAATGATGCGAGGATGGCTATATCATTTCCGGTAACACTCATATATGATGTTGACTGTTGACTGTTGACTGTTGACGCCGTGAACAGTCAACAGTCAACTCGAATTTACTATTCCGATGAAGAGTGGATTTGATATGAGACCCAACAAAGATGACCCCCAAAAAAAGGATACCAGCCCCCGACAGGAGTCATGGAACTCCCAAAATTTTAGACTCTTGTTCAGTCTCCTAGATTCGTCTGTGGAGTAAATCGAAAATCTAAAATCGTTCGACGCTCGCGCGAGCCGAACCCCTTATGCCGAAGTCTAAAATCTACAATCTACAATCTACAATTGACTGATGGCGGACTAATTTCCATCCGGGTTGGTAGGAAATGTGACGATAAAATTAGTCCAGCCATTCCTGCTTTCAACCTCAATTTTTCCCTGCAACTGTTCCACAAGTTTTTGAACCAAAGCTAAACCCAAACCTGTACCTCCTTGTTTCCAAGGATCGGCGTTGGGAACTCGATAAAATTTCTCAAAAATTCGAGGCAATTCCTCTATGGAAATCGACGATTGATTGCTGAGTGTAAATTGGATTTCTGAAGCCACAGCACTTGCTTCTCGCGAATTTGTCCTTTGTCCTCCTTGTTCGCCGTCTCCGTTTTTGCACTCGACTTTGAGAGAAATTTCGCCGTCATTAGCCGTATATTTGCAGGCATTGTTGAGGAGTTCGGCTAAAATTCGTCCCAAACTAGCGCGGTTGGAACTGATCGTGGGGAGATGCCGGTCGCACTCTACTCGCAAATCTTGGTGGCGGTCGTGGGCCCGGGTGTAAAACGGGTCGATAATAGTAGGCAGCCAGACTTCTAAGTTTACTGGTTCGAGGTCGATCGGACAAGTTGCGGCTTCGAGCCGCTGCAAATCTAGCAAAGCATTAATCAAATCTGTTTCTCTAGTACATTCTGTTTCTAAAATTTCTAGATAAATCTGGCGTCGATCTACTGTGGGAGAAATTCTCAGCATATGAATAGCCATTTTTATATTAGCTAAAGGCGTCCGCAGTTCGTGAGAAACGGTGCTGAGAAATTCATCTTTAAGGACGTTTAAATGCTGAAGTTCGTGAACTTTTTGCTGCAATTCGGCGGTGCGTTCTTGGACTTGGCGTTCGAGGTCGGTGTTGAGATTTTGGACTTGCTGATAGAGTTGGGCTTGCTGAATGGCGATCGCGATTTGAGTTGCCAGTTGCAGCAGCAAATCCACTTCCGAAGGCTGCCACTGACGGGATTGGGAACACTGATGAACACACATCATCCCCCACAAATTGCCGTCTTGCAAAATTGGTACAATCAAATAAGCTTTGATTTGCGCTTGCTGGAACCAGGCATATTTTTCGGCGCTCAAACGGGCTTGGTCGATGTCGGGGACGGCATAAATTTCCTGTTCTATCACCGAAGCAGATTCTTGCCAAATATTATCTGGCAGGATTTCTCCTAAGATTGAAGGCCAATTTTCGGCAACGGATTCTGCCACTACAATGCCGTAATTGCTGGACTCTAAATGCAGGATTGCTACTCGATCAGCTTGCAAAACTTGGCGGACTTCATCGACGCTGGCGTTGAGAATTTCTTCGAGGTTTAAGGATTGGTGAATCCGCAAGGAAATGTGAGTTAACAGCCGATCGCGCTGCAATTGTTCGTGGAGTTTTGCAGTCCGTTCCCGCACCTGCTGTTCCAGTTTGGCATTGCGGCTTTGCAACAGTTCCACTTTTTCGGCTTGCAATTGATAAACCGACTGCTGCAACTGTTTGACAACTCGGTACATTTCGGTGGGGTCGAGGACTCTGAGCAAGCTGGTCTGAGTAATAATTCCCAACAGTTCTCCGCGCCCCCCGCACACGACCAACCGCTGCACTTGTTGCTGCTGCATTTCTTTGTGCGCCGTCCATAGGGAATCGGAAGGTTGAAGAAATTGCAGGGGAGTTCTCATGACTTTTTGAGCTGGGGTTTGCTTGAAATTTAGTTCGAGAAACTGTGCCTGCACGATGTCGTATTCGGTAATAATTCCCAGGGGTTGGTGAAAGGAATAGTGAAAAATGGAGGTATAGTCATCTTTGGGCTTCTCCATTGTTAATTCTTTGTTTTTTGTAATGACTACGCAACTGACTTGATGCTCTGACATCAGTTCGGTTATGGTCAGCAGCGAGGCGGTGTGAGGCGCTGTGATTGGCGTAGTCATTAATTCTGCTACCCGCCGCAATTTAAGAATGTTTGAAGGCTGCAATACTTGGCGAATTCTTTCCCGTGTCAGCACTCCTACTAAGTGGCGAAATTGATTGACGATCGGCAAATAGCGAATCTTGTGCTGGCGAAATAAGGATAAGGCGGTAAACACGTCTTGGTCATCGGATTCTGTGAGGGAGACCGACACCGGGGACATCACTTCAGAAATTGGTATTTTGTGCAGGGCTACTTTGTGCTGGCTGTCTATTCTACCAGAAGCTATCAGCCTCACTAGGTCGGCGGGTGTTAATATGCCAATTAACAGTCCGCGGCTGGGGTTGTCGGATAAGTTGCCTGTGGTAATAGTCTGCTGGTTCTGCACGACGAACACGCAGCGGGCCCGCACCTTTTCCGGCGTGGATGTTTCGGTCATCACCCCCCGGTCTGAGGGTACAGGTGTTTTGACTAGGGGACAACTGTTTTGCAACTGACTCATCAGGGCGATCGCCACTGCTAAGGAAGTTTCTGGCCCGGCAGTGAGGGGGTAGCGATCGATCGCTTGTTCTAAGGCTGAGGAGTAAAAGGGCGGGTGGTAAAACGGCATAGTGGATTGCAGGTTGTCAGAGGGCGGCTAACTATCGGGCAAAGCCTTAGGGAACGGCAGAAACACCTCGCCTGTGCTTGGGATTTAAATAATAAACTTTCTCATTGATTATTTCCACGCAATCTGAGCTTTAGATTAATCGTCTCACTAATCCGCAATCTTACTCATCTCAAATACGCAGGGCGGTTTTTACTGCCTGCTTTTCCCCTGAGACTCTCCTATAATCAAAATAACCCGAATGTAAAGTTTTACTACAAGATTTACCCATAATGACAACTTTAAGCTTAGAGCAAATTGCAGCCAAGTTAGAAAGCCAAAATTCAGCCGATCGAATGGTGGCTTTGGCCAACTTGCGGAATGTGCCTGCAGCAGAGGCGGTGCCTTTGATTAAAAAGGTGTTGAACGACGAAAGTTTGCAAGTGCGATCGATGGCTGTGTTTGCTCTCGGGGTCAAACCGACAGCAGAGTGCTATCCTATTCTAGTCAAATTGCTAGAAACTGACCCGGATTACGGCATTCGCGCTGACGCTGCGGGTGCTTTGGGCTATCTCGAAGATATCCGAGCTTTTGAGGCTTTGGTGCGGGCTTTTTACGAAGATACTCAATGGCTGGTGCGCTTCAGTGCTGCTGTTTCTCTGGGGAATCTCAAAGATCCCCGCGCTCGCGACGTGCTGCTAAAAGCTCTCGACAGCGAGCAAGTGGTGATCCAGCAGGCGGCAATTTCGGCTTTGGGGGAAATTAAAGATATTGGGGCGATCGATCGCATCCTCAATTTTGCTCAGTCGGAAGATTGGCTGATTCGCCAGAGGCTGGCTGAAGCTTTGGGCAATTTGCCGAGTGTTAAGAGCGTTTCGGCTTTGAAATACTTAGAAAAAGATAGTAATTCTCAAGTATCTCAGGCGGCAACAATTTCTCTTGATCGCCTGTCAAAAGCAGAAGCGTGACATAAAACTTTTAGTATGTTGAAAAACCCGGTTTATTCAATAAACCGGGTTAATCCGTATTTTAGCAATCTTAATAAAATTTATAGAGTATTCAGTAAAACCAGAATGTATTATTTAAGCTGCGAGGCTAAATCGCAAGTTAAAATAGTTGTCGATCTCCTTTAACCCAAACTAACCATGAATCAAGCACCCAATCCCTTTAACTCAAATCCCTCCAATCCCCTAGACCCCTTGGAGCAAGAAGTTGACGAGCAAGGTGAACCATTGCCGAAACAGTACCACCCAGCTACTAAAAAAACTCTGCAAAAAGTCTTTATTATCCTGGTAGTTGTTGGGGCAATTATTGGGGGAATTCTGTCTATAGGGGTGATTTCGCTGATGCAGAAGGCGGGACTGACAGATGTGCCAGCAAGGGTACAAAATCCTAAGTGAATCGGTGGGTTGAGCGTACCGGAAGCGATCGCCCAGCCTTAATTATAGTATCGTTCAATATCGTGCCCGTGTTGCTGGCGCGAAATTAGGATGCGATCGCTCGCCTTCCAAAGAAATCTTAATATTTTCCTTATTTTATTTGAGGCAACTGTGTCTATACAATCAAATTCGGTGCTGTAGCGGCCCCGGCCAAAAACAGTTTTAAATAAACCATACTTATTCAGAGTATAGAAAATGTTACTTATTGGGCTATTTATTGCCACCTTTTTTTTAGCATACTGCAATGGTGCTAATGATAATTTTAAAGGCGTGGCGACACTGTTTGGCAGTCAGACGACGAACTATAAAACAGCAATTGGTTGGGCAACGCTCACAACTTTTGCAGGTTCAGTATTTTCTATTTTTCTAGCAGAAACTCTGGTAAAAAGCTTTTCGGGAAAAGGATTAGTGCCAGACGCGATCGCCAATGGTCAAGATTTTCATTTAGCAGTCGCGATCGCTGCTGGTTTAACCGTCATTCTTGCTACCTTAACTGGATTCCCTATTTCCACAACTCACGGTCTTACAGGCGCTCTTGTAGGTGCAGGTTTAGTAGCAATTAGTACCGAAGTTAATTTTACTGCATTGCAGAAAACTTTTCTAATGCCTTTGTTGCTGAGTCCGATGATTGCGGTGGCATTAGGAGCTTTAATTTATGGGTTGTCTCGCTACCTGCGAGTTTATTTAGGAATCGAGAAAGAATGGTGTATTTGCGCTGGTCAAACTCAACAGATTATTCCCATTCCCCAACCCGATGGAACTAACATAATTAAGTGCATCACAACCGCTGATGTCGCGGTCGATTCTCTAGATAAATGTACGCAAAGGTACAAGGGAAATTTCTTACAAATTCCTAGCCAAAAGTTAGTGGATGTTTGCCATTTTATGAGTGCGGGAATCGTCAGTTTTGCCAGAGGATTGAACGACACCCCAAAAATTGTTTCGCTCATGTTAGTCGGTCAATCAATATCAGTTCAGTGGGGAAGTTTAGCAGTAGCTTTGGGAATGGCGATCGGCGGTTTATTGAATGCTAAAAAAGTTGCCGAAACAATGAGCAAAAAGCTGACAGCAATGAATACAGGTCAAGGACTTGTGGCAAACTTAGTGACGGGATTTTTAGTTATTGGTGCCAGTCGCTATGGACTTCCAGTTTCTACTACCCATGTTTCGGTAGGTTCAATCTTTGGTGTGGGATTGATTTCAAAAAAAGCTAATGTGCGCGTTTTCTATCAGATTCTACTATCATGGATTTTGACCTTGCCAATTGCTGCGCTAATCAGCGGCTGTGCTTACTTGGTGTTGCATCGGTAAGAGAATTAATCGTTAGGAGCGCAAATTAAATAATTTACACTCTTGAAAGTGGGGAGTAGGGGTTGGGCGTCCCGCCCGCCCTTTCTGGACGGGCGGGACGCCCATCCCACAAGAACCATCACGCATTGTAAGTTATTTAATTCTCATTCCTTAGTCCTAGAAGAGAAGAGAATGAGTTCGCAGTTGATTTGGGATTGCCATCAAAGGATAACGTTATGAAATCTAACGGTAAAAACAAGAAATCGTGCCGGGAGTTTTTGAATAAAAATTTAAGGGTAATTTATGGTTAAAAATTCGACGATCGCGCTACCTGTTGCAGATAAATTGATTGCTGCTGGCTTTCACGCTCTTTCCGAGCCTTTGCGGCTTCAGATTCTCGAGTTGCTGCGGGAACAGGAGTTGTGTGTGTGCGATTTGTGCGATCGGCTGTCTGTCCCCCAGCCTAAACTCTCTTTCCACCTCAAAACCCTAAAAGAAGCCGGTTTAGTTCGCAGCCGCCAAGAAGGGCGCTGGATCTACTACAGCCTCAATTTAGCTCAGTTTATCGCCCTCGAACAGTACCTCGCCGAATACCGCCGTTTCAGCCAGATCCTGCCGGCGCGCCCCTGTTCGGACGCAGATTAACCCATCAACATTTCTTAATGTGTTTATGGGCTATTTGTCTTCCCTCATACTTGACATATCAAATTTTATTGATATGATTCCAGTGTACCCCTTAGTTATGACATTGGGTGAGGTCAATGAAGCCAGCAGAAAAGCCCAAGGCTTTCGCACTAAGTATAATTGCTTTGACCATAGGTGCGATCGGGCTTCTCAACTCCTGCGGACAAGTCCAGTCGCCAGAATCGCAAAGCATTAAAATAGACGGTTCCAGCACTGTGTATCCAATTACGGATGCGATCGCCAAAGAATATCAAAATACCAATCCCAAAAAAGCATCAATTACTGTTGAATTTTCCGGTACAGGTGGAGGGTTTAGAAAGTTTTGTGCTGGCGAAACAGACATCAGCAACGCCTCGCGCCCCATCAGCGCAGGGGAAATGGAAGCCTGCAACAAAGCAGGCATCCGCTACTACGAATTACCAGTCGCCTTTGACGCGCTAACAGTAGTAGTCAATCCCCAAAATAGCTGGGCAAAAGACATCACAGTAGCCGAACTAAAAAAACTTTGGGAACCCGCCGCCCAAGGAAAAATTACCCGCTGGAATCAGATTCGACCTAATTGGCCAAATCAACCTATAACCCTTTACGGTGCAGGCAAAGATTCCGGTACATTTGACTACTTCACAGAAGCAACAGTAGGTACTGCGAAATCCAGCCGTACCGACTATACAGCTAGTGAAGATGATAATGTTTTAGCCCAAGGAGTTATCAAAGATCCAAATGCCTTGGGTTACTTTGGATTAAGCTATTACGAAACCAATCAAAATCAATTAAAAGCATTAGGAATAGACAATGGTAAAGGGCCAGTTCTACCCAGCATACAAACTGTAGAAAACGCTCAATATCAACCCCTCGGTAGACCTCTTTTTATCTATGTCAGTTACACCGCTGTCCAAAATAAACCAGAGGTGGGCGAGTTTGTGCAATTCTACATGAAAAAAGCACCAAGTTTAGTCCAGTCGGTCGGTTACATTCCCCTACCAAGCGAAGGCTATCAACTGATTTACAAGAATTTCTACAATGGCAAAGTTGGGACTTTCTTCGATGGTCAAGCTAGGTTTGACTTAACCATTGGAGAGTTATTACGAAAAGAGGCAAAATTTTAATTTTTTCTCATGAATTTTCACTTACCAGTTAACTAAAATGAATCATCCTCAAGCAACTAACCCACCTGTCAAAGCAGGAAGCAAGCTCAGTTTTTTTGAAAGATATCTCACCCTTTGGGTATTTCTTTGCATTTTAGGCGGTATTATTCTCGGTAAATTATTCCCCAGCGTCGCCGTCACCCTTGATAATCTGAGCGTTTATCAGGTGTCAATTCCTATTGCCATTTGTCTATTTTTTATGATGTATCCCATCATGGTAAAAATTGACTTTACTCAGGCAGCTAATGCAGCGCGAACGCCCAAACCAGTGATTTTAACATTAGTCGTCAACTGGCTCATAAAACCATTGACAATGGTAGCCTTTTCTCAGTTTTTCTTAGGTTGGCTATTTCGCCCCCTCATTACCGGCACCGAAATAATTCGGGGCAGTGAAGTCTCCATCGCTAGTTCCTACATTGCGGGTACAATATTATTAGGAATTGCCCCTTGTACTGCGATGGTTTTAATGTGGGGATATCTCTCCTACGGGAATCAAGGACATACCCTCGTTATGGTTGCCGTTAATTCCCTAGCAATGCTGTTTTTATATGCACCATTAGGCAGATGGCTGTTAGCAGCCAATGATTTAGTTGTTCCTTGGCAGACAATAGTATTGTCTGTATTGATTTATGTCGGTTTGCCCTTAGCCGCCGGAATGTATAGCCGTTTCTGGATTTTTAAACATAAAGGGCGAGAATGGTTTGAACGAGAGTTTATGCAATATCTGAGTCCAGTTGCTACGGCTGCCCTTTTGATTACGCTAATTCTTTTGTTTGCCTTCAAAGGAGAGTTGATTGTCAACAATCCTCTGCATATTCTTTTAATTGCTGTGCCTCTGTTTATCCAGACAAACTTCATTTTCCTGATTTCTTATGTAGCAGCTTTAAAACTCAACCTGTGCTACGAAGATTCAGCACCGGCCGCGCTGATTGGGGCCAGCAATCATTTTGAGGTAGCGATTGCTACGGCTGTGATGCTGTTTGGCTTAAACTCAGGTGCAGCCTTGGCTACAGTTGTGGGTGTTTTAATTGAGGTTCCAGTGATGTTAATGTTAGTAGAATTCTGCAAGCGAACAGCATTTTGGTTTCCGCGAAAACCAGAAAGTGCCTCGCTGCGAGACCCTCGTTGTCTGCCCAATTCCAATTGCTAGAATCTCATGAACGACTTTACTCATAAACCCCGAATTCTCTTTTTATACGGCTCGTTAAGAGAGCGTTCTTACAGCCGCTTGTTGGCGGAAGAATCGGCTCTAATTATTGAGGCTTTCGGTGCCGAAGTTAGGTTTTTCAATCCTCTAGAATTGCCGATTTATGGTAGCGTTCCCGATACGCATCCGAAGGTTCAAGAATTACGAGAATTGAGCCTATGGTCGGAGGGTCAAGTGTGGTCTAGTCCAGAAATGCACGGTAATATTACTGGCATTATGAAAAACCAAATTGACTGGATTCCTTTAAATATTGGGGCCGTCAGACCAACTCAAGGTCGAACTTTGGCAGTGATGCAAGTCAGCGGCGGTTCCCAGTCTTTTAATGCTGTGAATACTTTGAGAATTTTGGGCCGCTGGATGCGGATGTTTACGATTCCGAATCAGTCTTCGGTTGCTAAGGCTTATCAGGAATTTAATGAAGATGGGACGATGAAGGATTCGCCTTATCGCGATCGCGCGATCGACGTAATGGAGGAACTGTACAAGTTTACCTTGCTGTTGCGGGAGCAAACCGACTATTTGACCGATCGCTACAGCGAACGCAAGGAACAAGCAGCTAAAGAGGCGATCGCCCTAGCAAATCGCGCCCTTGAAACATCTAACTAACAACTAACAACTAACAACCAACAACCAACAAAAACCATGAAAAAAGTAATGTTTGTTTGCAAAAGAAACTCCTGCCGATCGCAAATGGCAGAAGGATTCGCTAAAACCATCGGCGCCGGCAAGATTGGAGTCACCAGTTCCGGGTTAGAATCAAGCAGAGTTCATCCAACAGCAATTCAAGTCATGTCAGAAATCGGCATTGACATCACCGATCAAACATCCAACCCATTAAGCGAATTCAATGCAGAAGACTACGATGCAGTAATTTCTCTCTGCGGCTGCGGCGTGAATTTACCCGAAGCGTGGGTATTGCGAGAAGTGTTTGAAGATTGGCAACTCGACGATCCCGACGGACAACCCATCGAAACTTTTCACCGCGTTAGAGATGAAATTAAAGCACGAGTTGAAACATTAGTGGACTCTCTAAAGTAAGATTAGTCTCAAAATGATAATTCTTGCCTTGTCGGTTTTAACTCAGCTCTTGCAGTATTGTCAATAAGCCTTTTATGAACAGGCAAGATGCCTGTTCCACAAGAAAATTAATCTTTTTGTGGAACAGGCATCTTTTTGTGGAACAGGCATCTTTTTGTGGAACAGGCATCTTGCCTGTTCTTAAAAATAGTGCAAGATGTGATTTTCAATTAACTTTGTAGCCAAGAATTCAAATTTGGCTCTGTCGCATCCAAATAATTAGTGCTAAATTATGAGAGGCGTTCCCCCGGAACGCCTCTACATTCGTTGCGAGCACAGACCAAAAGGTTAGCACATGATTCAGACAGCAGTCACCCCTTTCAAAAACAAAATTAACTCAGCTTTAACTAAAAAGCAGATTACAGTTTTACAAATTAATCTCGGCAAACGCTGCAACCTCGCTTGCACTCACTGCCACGTAGAAGCTAGCCCGACACGAACAGAAGAACTTTCCCCGGAAATTTGCGACCAATTAATTGAAATCATTCGCCGCTTTCCTCAAATTCAAACTGTTGACCTCACCGGCGGTGCTCCCGAAATGCTTTACGGTTTTAAACCGCTAGCGGAAGCTGCCAGGGCGGCAGGTAAAGAGGTAATTGTTCGTTCTAATTTGACGATTTACTTTGAAAAAGGTTTTGAAGATATTCCCGAATATTGCGCGCAACACCAACTCAGAATTGTGGCGTCGCTTCCCTGCTACCAAGCTGACAATGTGGACAAAATGCGCGGTAACGGTGTTTTTGACAGTTCGATTCGGGCGCTGCAAAGGCTAAATCAGTTGGGATACGGGAAAAACCCAAATTTAACTCTGGATTTGGTGTACAATCCACAAGTGCCGGCAACAGACAAGTTTTCCCTAACACCGGAACAAGGCAAGTTAGAGCAAGATTACAAGGTTTATTTAGCCGAACATTTTGGGATTTGTTTTAATCAATTGTTCGCGATTACTAATTTGCCGGTGGGACGGACGAAGTTTCATTTGGAACATAAGAAACTTCACAAGCCTTATCTGGGGTTTTTGGAAGATAATTTTAATCCCGGTACTCTGGAACATTTAATGTGCCGTAACGAATTGTCGATCGACTATTTGGGCAATGTCTACGACTGCGATTTTAACCAGATGGAAAATCTGCCGGCGAAAACTGGCAGTGGGGAAAAAATAAATACTGCTAAATTGCTCGCATCTGGCAGTTTAGATGTGATTCAAGAGGTGCAAACGGCTGCTTATTGTTACGGCTGTACGGCGGGTAGCGGTTCTAGCTGTGGCGGTACTTTGATTTGAGCAATACAGTAGGGACACTCCAAGAGCCCATAGGTGTCAAGTTAAGGTAGAACCCATAGTCCGGCAGGGGTTTCAACAAGAGCCTCAAAGCTAAAGTCCTCGCTTCAGAGGACTGAAGAAGTTATTAGTCCTCTTGAGAGGACTTTCGCTATTAGACAGGGGTTTCAACCCCTGGCGGACTGGCGGGTGGGCGGATGGACTTGGCGGGCTAACAGCTTAAGTTGACACGCTTTGGGCAGTGCCGTGTCCCTACCCTGGAAACGACGGTGTATGCAATTTAGACTGGGGAGTTTAGGTAATGAATGATTCGCGATCGCCCGATGAAAATCCGCCGCCATCAAATAGGTGGAAGCTGATTTTAGGGATTGGTTTAGCTGTGGCTTTGATTGTGGCGACTAAGTTTTTTAACTTCCAAGGAATTCTGAAAAATGCCCTGGAGTCGATCGCTAGTCTCGGCCCTTGGGGCCCGGCAGCTTTTATTCTAATTTACATTGTCGCAACAGTTCTATTTATCCCCGGTTCTTTGCTGACTCTCGGTTCGGGCGTTTTGTTTGGAGTCGTTGGCGGTTCGGTTTGTGTTTCCATCGGCTCGATTTTAGGTGCAACTTGCGCTTTTTTGGTAGGGCGGTATTTAACTCGCGACTGGGTTTCCAAACAGATAGAGGGCAATCAAAAATTTAAGGCGATCGACTCGGCAGTTGCCTCTGAAGGATGGAAAATTGTTTTGCTGACGCGGCTTTCTCCCATTTTTCCGTTTAATTTGCTTAACTATGCTTTTGGAGTCACGCAGGTATCTTTAAAAGACTATTTTTTGGCATCTTGGATCGGCATGATTCCCGGAACAGTCATGTATGTTTATATCGGTTCCCTGGCTGGGAGTTTGGCTGCACTCGGATCGCCAGGTCGATCGCGCACTGCTGCTGAGTGGGCTCTCTACGGCATTGGTTTGCTAGCAACGATCGCCCTCACCGTTTATGCAACCCGCTTGGCCAAAAAAGCTTTAGACGAAAAAATTTCCCATTGAAACCACAGCACAAATTAGTAAAAATGTCAAGAGACTTTAGCCCACACATTATAATACATTGCTAATTTAAAAAACTCCGTGTTTTCTCTGTGTTATTTATAATTATTTTGTTATACAAAAGAGATAGATATTAAAGATATCGTAAAGCAGTTACCTCAATTAGGTAAACCGAAGGTCAAAATATAAAGCTGATGCCAAAATAGAAGGCGAGCGTGCGATCGGAATAAGAATTGTTTGCAGTCAGGAATGCAAGTCATACCATTTTAAATTTGAGATTAGAGATTTGAGATTGCGAATGACTGATGCCTAGCAGGGTTGGGATCACCGGCCTACAGTGGCATTATTTTCAGAAAGTGGTCTCACGACTTGGCTGATATTAATTCTGCCGAATGACCAATACCGTTTGATGAATTTGATTCGGAGAGAACATTTGATGATGCAAAACCCAGCAAATCAAGCCGGATCTGTGTCTGCGCCGCCACCCCACCAAGCAAAAAAGCTGCGCCACTTTTGGGAGAACATCAGCAATTCTGCTCAATCAGGGTGGCAGCAAGCGCACAGTCTTTGGCAGCACAGACGGCAGCGCCGCCATTTGCTGACCCTGCTAATTCTGGCTACCACCGCTTTAACCATTAGCACAACTGCTTGCATCAGCTATTTTTTTGTGCGCGGGCTAATCCTTGACAATTTAAAGCAAATAGCACTATTAAAACTAGAAAAAGGCACCGATGAAATCGACCGCTGGCTAAGCAGCCGCAAAGCAGAAATAGAAACCATTGCTTACGATCCTACGGTTGGCACTCTCAATTGGCAATTAGTCGAACCCCGGTTACAAGGAGAAATATACAGATTAAAAGAGTATTTCGTCCTGTCATTAACTCAACCTGACGGCTCATTTATCAACACTTTAGGCAACCGCGCGAACACTAAAGACCGCCAACACTTTCAAAAAGCAATGGCCGGGCAGCTCAACGTTTCCGACCCGCTGATCGGCCGCAGTACAAAAGTTTCGACGATCATCATTTCAGCTCCTATTTGGGCTTTACCTCCCGCTCCAAATCAAGTAATTGGAGTCCTATCGGGTAGCATTAAATTAGACCGAGTAACATCTGTCGCTAACAGCTTGCTGTACGGTTCCGACAGTTATGCTTTTGCGCTCAATTCACAAGGAGTGCCAATTGTTCATCCCAACATTAACTTAATCGGAAATATCGATCGCCCTGCCCCAAGCTTTTTACAGTCAAAAGACCCCGCACTCTCCACAATTGCGCGGCAGATGATCGACCGCCAGACGAACATCGAACTGGTAAAAATAGATAACAAATGGGTGTATGTAGCCTACGCACCCCTCAAGGAAGTTAACTGGTCGATGGCTTTAGTAATTCCCCGCGAAAATATTGAATCCCAACTGCAAGCATTAAATTTGCTGACATCCGTAGTCGCCGGACTGCTCGTCCCGGCAATGCTAGCAGCAATTTGGCTAATTTACTCCTCCGAAAACAATCGCGCTCAAGCGGAGCGAGAAGCCATGCTCAACCGGATTGCTGGACGCATTCGCGCTTCCCTGGAATTAGACCAAATTGTGCAAAGTACAGTCGAAGAAATAGTAAGTTTGCTGCACCTAGAACGGGGGGCTTTTGGTTGGTACAAACCGCAAGAAAAAACGTTACAAATCCTGTGGGAATGTTGCCCATCTGATTCTCCGACACAAGCCATAAATTTTGAGTCTTACTTTCTCGAAAATGTGTTAGTACGGAGTGGTAAAGGCGAACCAATTATTCTTTCGAGCGACACTTGGGCGGAGGGTGTAACTCAACCGCCGGAACTTAAAGCTAATAGCTATTTAGCCGTACCTGTCCAGACTCAGAACCAGCCGCAGGGTTATTTAATTTGCAGCCACGCTACTCATTGGCTTTGGAGTCGGGAGGAAATTCAACTGTTAAAAGCTGTAGCAGACCAACTGGCGATCGCAATTACTCAAGCTCACCTTTACAGTCAAACCCAAGACCAAGTAAAACTGCTTAATAGTGCCTTAAATGAACTGAAAAAAACTCAAACTCATTTAGTGCAGAGCGAAAAGATGTCATCCCTAGGTCAAATGGTGGCTGGAATAGCGCACGAAATCAACAACCCCGTTAACTTTATTTCGGCTAATTTGCCTCACACCAGCAAATATACTAAAGATTTATTAGAGTTGGTGAGTTTATACAAACAAGCCTTCCCAGAGGTTCCCCAGGAAATCGCAGAATTTAGCGAAGAAATCGAGTTAGAATTTATCGAGGAGGATTTGCCGCATATATTGAATTCTATGAAAATAGGAACCGAACGCATTCGCAGCATAGTTCTTTCTTTGCGAAACTTTTCTCGCCTGGATGAATCTGACAAAAAGCAGGCGGATATTCACGAAGGTATAGAAAATACCTTGCTGCTGCTCTCCAACCGCATTAAAAATAGAATTTATATAGTCAAGAAATACGGAAAAGTGCCTTCAGTCGAATGCTACCCGTCTCAGCTCAATCAGGTGTTTATGAACTTGCTGAGTAATGCGATCGATGCCTTGAACGATATCGATCGCCTGGATAAAATCATTACAATTTCCACGGGAGTAGTTCGCGAACATGGCGGTAAATTTCTGAAAGTGGCGATCGCCGACAACGGGCCCGGCATTCCCGACAGTGTTAAAGAAAAAATTTTTAACCCATTTTTTACTACTAAAGAGGTGGGCAAAGGCACTGGTTTGGGGTTAGCTATTAGCTACAAAATTGTAGTGGATGGACATGGCGGCAGCATCAAAATTTCTAAACATCCGGGCGGGGGTACGGAGTTTTTGGTAAAAATTCCTATTAGTAACGAGCAGCAAGAAGCAAGCAGGAAGAGGGAAGGAAGCCAAGGGATTTTGTAACAAAGGTAAGGGATAGAAGTTCGAGGGGACAAACAGCTTTAATTAATGCTAAATTTACGGCCGTTCGCTAAAATTAGAAGAGTTTTTGTTAAAGGAGTTTTATGGCTGTTGGCAAGGATACAATTTTCGAGCGCTTTTTGTCGCCCCTGATGCGACTGGCGATCGACGAACAAGCACTGAAACGACTCTACGAAGGCATCGACTGGGAAACAGCGGGCGATCGCTACCGACAACCCGACCTAGTTTATCCCGAATATTACAGCAGCCAAAACTTTCACGGCATTAAAGGCGGCTACCTCAACCCCAGTGCCGCCGTTTCCTACGATCCAATCACGCAATATGTTTTGCCTCCCCACGAAACAGTCGTCAGACAAGGCTTAATTGACGCTGTGCGGGTGAAACCGCGCCGAATTATCGATTTGGGATGTGGCACCGGTTCGACAACGCTCATGCTCAAGCAAGCTTTTCCCGAAGCGGAAGTTGTCGGGCTGGACTTGTCGCCTTATATGCTGGTAGTTGCCGAAATGAAAGCGCAAAAAGCCGGCTTAAATATCCAGTGGTTGCACGGAAATGCCGAAAGCGTTGCTTTTCCTGATGGCAGCTTCGATTTAGTCGCAGCTTCCTTGCTGTTTCACGAGACGCCACCTGCTGTATCGCGGGCAATTTTGCGAGAAAGCTTCCGACTGCTGAAGGTTGGGGGACAAGTGGCAATTTTGGACGGAAATCAAAAAACTTTGCGGCAGACAGAGTGGCTGACTGATATCTTTGAAGAGCCTTATATTAAGTCTTACGCGGCTGGCAGCCTCGATGCTTGGGCGGGAGCGGCTGGATTCGCGGCGGTGCAAACTCACGAACACTGGTGGACGAATCAGGTGACGCAGGGCGTGAAACCTTTGCCTGGGGAAGATTTGGAACAGGTGCGGGTGGCGAGGGGGTGGAATTGGGGCGATCGAACTCCTGATTTTGATGGCGATTTACCGGGCATTCCAGCTCCCGCTTGATGTATTGTTGAGGTGTATTTTTCGCCCTTTGGGGGCGGGTTTCATAGATGGTTAGTTTTAGGTTGAGATGGTTGGTAAAACCCGCCCCTACTAACTTGCTAATGACTGATGATTAATGACTAATGACTAATGACTAATGACTAATGACTAATGACTCTAAAAGCAGTTTTATTTGATTTTAATGGCGTTATTATTAATGACGAGCCAATTCACGAGAAAATAATCGATCAACTGATGCTCGATGAAAATCTCCAGCTCAAACGTGGGGAGGTTCGAGAAGTTTGTTTGGGAAAGAGCAATCGCGCTTGCATTACTGAACTGCTGGAGCGCCGGGGACGATATCTAACAGAAACATATCTTGATCGACTGCTGCAGCGCAAGGCCGAAGCTTACAAAGCTCAAATAGATACTTTGGAGAAACTGCCGATTTATCCGGGTTTGGCAGAATTTATTGACAAAATTCGGGTCGCAGGACTGAAAATGGCTGTAGTTAGCGGGGCAATGCGATCGGATATAGAATTGGTGTTAAATCGGGCCGGTTTGGCAGCAAACTTTGAGTTAATTGTCGCAGGCGACGACTTGAGGGCGAGCAAACCAGCACCTGACGGCTATCTATTGGCTGTGGAACTTCTCAACCAGAAATATCCCGACTTTAACCTGCAACCGATCGAGTGTTTGGCGGTGGAAGATAGTTTTGCGGGGATTGAAGCGGCGAAAAAAGCGGGGATTCAGGTAGCGGGTGTGACTCACACTTACCCGTTTCACATGATCCAGCGCCAAGCTAATTGGACGGTGGACTATTTTGCTGATTTAGAGTTGGACAGAGTGGCCCAACTTTGCTCGATCGCCCCCACTGAGCCGGCTGCGGAAAACACTTGACGTTTTTAGCAGTTACGTGGTAGTGTAGGTGACGGTCTGCGAACATTAGAGCAAGCAAGACCTGTAAGCCTTTTAGATTCGGCAATCCGGCATCTAAAATGCTAAATTAAAACTCAATCAGGGGAATTAGCTCAGTTGGTAGAGCGCTGCGATCGCACCGCAGAGGCCAGCGGTTCGAGTCCGCTATTCTCCATAAATCAGGGGCATTTCTACAGGTGACGATCGTACTAAAAGCGAAGTGCGATCGTCACCTGCTTTGATACTCGCCTATTTTATGCGATCAACCCGGTTGCTGCCTAAGTTTTAGCATCAATAAACTGTTGAGAGCGATCGACCCGGTTTCTATTTTGTGCGATCGACCCGGTTTATACCTAACTGGTATCATTAATAAGATAATTTATGTAAAGAAACCGGGTTTCTAATTACACACTAATTCCTGAAAAGACGTATTTTGGTGTTTAAACCCGGTTTTCCCAAAAAATCCGGTAAGCCCGCGATCGCAACCCTGATGTCATCAGTCAATCTAAAATCTAACATGGTTTCAGCCCGGTTTCTGTTGCAGTTGCCTCAATCCCCACAAAACATTCAATTTGTCACAAACAATAAGTTTTGTAGCTAAAAATACAACAGTCTGCTGAAGCGAGTCTTAATATCAAGTCGCTATGTGTTATTATTCTCAATCATCTGACTCATCTATTCAAGAGTAACCAGAAAAAATGACAAAGCGATTTGATCGGCGGAAATTTCTTTTATACGGTTCTGCTACCCTCACATCAAGTTTATTTCTCAAAGCTTGTAGAACTCCCACTCCAACAGCAACTCCAGCCGCTTCTCCCACATCAACAGGAAGTACACCAGCAGCAGCCGGGGGCGGAAACACGATCAAAGTAGGAATTTTGCATTCCTTGAGCGGCACAATGTCAATCAGCGAAAAAAGCGTTGTCGATGCCGAACAATTAGCGATCGAAGAAATTAATAAAGCTGGGGGTGTCCTCGGAAAACAAATCGAAGCAGTCATAGAAGACGGCAACTCAGACTGGCCGACTTTTGCAGAAAAAGCCAAAAAATTGATCGACCAAGATAAAGTTGTCACCGTCTTCGGCTGCTGGACATCCGCCAGCCGCAAAGCAGTATTACCAGTATTTGAAGAAAAAAATCATATGCTCTGGTATCCTGTACAATACGAGGGTCAAGAGTGTTCCAAGAATATCTTTTATACTGGGGCGGCGCCGAACCAGCAAATCGAACCAGCAGTTGACTGGCTGCTAGAAAATAAAGGGAAAAAATTCTTCTTAGTCGGGTCTGACTACGTTTTTCCCCGCACGGCAAATACCATTATCAAGGCACAGCTAGCAGCCAAAGGCGGCGAATTAGTTGGGGAAGATTACATCCCTTTGGGCGGGACAGAAGTCACGCCAATTATTACTAAAATTAAGGCAGCTTTGCCCGACGGCGGCGTCATTTTTAATTCCCTCAACGGCGACAGCAACGTAGCCTTTTTCAAACAGTTGCAGGGTGCAGGTTTGGGGCCGGACAAATATCCGTCAATGTCTGTCAGTATTGCTGAAGAAGAAGTAAAGGCGATCGGCGTAGAATACCTCAAAGGTCATTACGCCGCCTGGAATTACTTCATGACTGTGGAATCTCCGGCCAATACAAAATTTGTGGAAGCTTTCAAGGCAAAATACGGCAAAGATAGAGTGACAAATGACCCGATGGAAGCAGCTTACATCATGGTTTACCTGTGGAAGCAAGCTGTCGAAAAAGCAGGGACAGCCGACGATTTGGAAAAAGTACGGGCGGCCGCTTTGGGTCAAACCTTTGACGCGCCGGGGGGCACAGTAACGATGGATGTTAACCATCACCTTTCTAAATTTGTGCGCTTAGGCGAAGTGAGAGACGACGGTTTATTTAACATCGCTTTTGCTACGCCCGCAGTAGTAAAGCCGGTGCCTTGGAATCAATTTGTCGCTGAGACAAAAGGCTTTGCTTGCGATTGGTCAGACCCCGCAAAAGGTGGAAAATTCAAAGCTTAATAAGTAGGTAATACCAATTTTGTTCACGTTGGCAACGTATCTTTTATCCCCCTAGGGTGTGTCTTTAAACGCGGAGATCCCCCCCGCCCCCCCTTAATAAGGGGGGAGTAAGAGCATTCTTTCGTCAATCCCTACTCCCTTAATCAGGGGGAACTGGACTCTTCAAAGTCAACCCCTACTCCCCTTATTAAGGGGGAACTGGACTCTTCAAAGTCAACCCCTACTCCCCTTATTAAGGGGGATTTAGGGGGATCGAGACTCGGCTACAAGCGAAATATACAGAGGGTTTTAGTTCTAAGTTGACACCAATGGGGTAAAATCCGCCCCTAATTATCCGCGAACAAAGTTGACCGACTCGATGCAGGAGTAACAAAAGTGGCGATATTAGATGGTTTATTTAACGGCATTAGCATCGGCGCGGTTTTACTAATTGCAGCCCTGGGACTAGCGATTATTTTCGGGCTGATGGGCGTGATTAATATGGCTCACGGCGAGTTGATGATGCTGGGGGCTTATACAACTTTCGTCGTGCAAAATGTCTTCAAAGGTATCGGAGGATTTGCTTTTGAAACCTATATTTTCTTTGCGATTCCCCTAGCTTTTTTAGTAGCTGCATTGGTAGGATTAATTCTCGAACGCGGAGTGATTCGCTATCTTTACGGGCGGCCGCTAGAAACTTTGCTGGCAACTTGGGGCGTAAGTTTAATTTTGCAGCAGTTTGTCCGCAGCGTTAGTTGGGTGCTGGTAATTGGGATTGCGGTGTTTTGTTTGCTGTTTTTTGGCGGTTTGCGGGTGCTGAAATCGCGCCTGGATTTCGATCGCATTCGTAACAAAATTATCGCCCTAATTTTGCCTTTATCTTTGGGTATTTCCTGGGCGGTGAGCGCCTTTTTAGGGCAAACTTACAAACTGGCAGTAACTCAACCTTGGTTTGGCGCTCAAAATGTGGACGTAACTGCACCGAAATGGTTGCGCGGTGGCATACCGCTGGGCAATTTTCAGTTGCCCTACGCCCGAATTTTTATTATTGTGCTGACAGGAATTTGTTTGGCGGGAATTTACCTATTTTTGCAAAAGTCTGTGTGGGGATTGCGGATTAGATCCGTGACGCAAAATCGCAGCATGAGTGCGTGTTTGGGTATTCCTACCGAACAAGTAGACGCGCTGACTTTTGCTTTGGGTTCGGGGCTGGCTGGTGTCGCTGGGTGCGCGATTAGTTTGATTGGTTCGGTAGGGTCAAATACTGGACAAAATTATATAGTCGATACGTTTATGGTGGTGGTTGTGGGCGGTGTCGGCAAGATTGTGGGGAGTGTAGTTGCTGCGATCGCGATCGGCACTGCAAATTACCTGATCGGTTCGGGAACCTTAGCATTAATGTTCGCTCCTGTCAAGCCTTTAGCCGACTTCTTCACATTTTTCGCCACAACCAGCATGGCAAAAGTAATGGTATTCGCCTTAATTATGGCTTTTCTGCAAGTGAAGCCGGGAGGGATTTTCCCGCAAAAAGGGCGGACGGTAGAAAATTAAAAATTACAACTGCGAGTGTAGCGAAAAATGCAGAACAAACATCAAAAACCCTGGCTAAAAGAAGCGGCAATTGTCAGCGCGATCGCCCTCACATTCATCTTACTCCTCCCAGGAATACTCCCCGACGTTCGGCTCAATCAATTGGGGCGATTTTTAGCACTAGCAATTGCCGCCCTCGGCATAGACTTGATTTGGGGATACACAGGTTTACTTAGTTTAGGGCACGGCGTATTTTTTGCGATCGGCGGCTACGCCTTCGCCATGCACCTAAAACTGCAAATTCCCCCAACCGCCAGCAGTCAATTGCCAGAATTTATGAACCTCTACGGCGTTACCGAACTCCCCTGGTTTTGGCAACCATTTTATTCATTTCCCTTCTCAGCATTAGCAGTAGTTCTCATCCCCGCCATCTTGGGCGCACTTTTAGGTTATTTAGTATTCCGCAATCGAATTCGAGGCGTTTACTTTTCAATTCTCACCCAAGCAGCAACCATTGTATTTTTCAACTTCTTTAACGGTCAGCAAAAACTGATTAACGGCACCAACGGACTCACAGACTTTAAAACCTTGTTCGGAGCCACAGTCAATGACCGAGATACTCAATATATTTTCTACATTCTCACCATACTATTTTTAGCAGCAACTTACGCCCTCTGCCGATGGCTGACCAGCGGGCGTTTTGGCCGGCTGCTAGTAGCCATTCGCGACGACGAAGTGCGCCTGCGTTTCTCTGGTTACAATCCCACAGGCTACAAAGTTTTAGTCTTTGCAATTTCCGCCGGTTTAGCTGGGATTGCAGGCGCATTATTTACCGTACAAACCGGAATCATTTCGCCAAAAGCAATGGATATTGCCTTTTCAATTGAAATGGTAATCTGGGTCGCAGTGGGAGGTCGCGCCACATTATCGGGAGCAATATTGGGAACACTGCTAGTCAACTTTGGCAAAAGTTTCTTGAGCGAACAATTCCCCGAAGTTTGGCTGTTTTTCCAAGGTGCGCTATTCCTCATAGTAGTCACTGTTCTGCCCGACGGCTTAGTCGGATGGCTGCAACATCAAGGTTTCGGCCAAATCCGCAGCTTGTTCAGAAGACCCAAGTACGCATCTACTTATCCCAGCCTGGAACAAGACCCCCAAGTACAGCTCGAAAAAGAAGAACTTGAACATTGAGTGCAAAAATATCGTGTAATTTATAAGTAGGCTGACATAAATAAATTTCACCTACAACAGACAAACAAAGCAATCGCAATAGACTTGACAAACGCTGTGTTTATCTCTGTCTGAGGAAACGTAATATATATGTACCTACTTAGATATTCGTAGCAAGTAGCTTCGTTCTTTAACTTGAGGGGCAACATATGGCAGATATTATTGACTACAAAATCTACGGCGACGATTTGCAGCTCATCGAGATTGAACTCGACCCCAAAGAAGGCGTCAGGGCTGAAGCTGGAACCATGACATACATGGAAGGCGACATCCAAATGCAAACATCCACAGGTGGCGGCTTATTTCAAGGTTTCAAACGGATGCTGACAGGAGCTGGTTTTTTCATTACCACCTTTGTCAACGCCGGAAATCGCAAGGCCCGCGTCGCTTTTGCCGCCCCCTATCCGGGTAAAGTAATTCCCCTCGATTTAGGCCAACTTGGCGGTAAATTTTTGTGTCAAAAAGACTCATTTCTCTGTGCGGCCAACGGCATTGAAATTGAGGTAGCATTTACCAAGCGGCTCGGTGCCGGTTTCTTTGGCGGAGAAGGTTTTATTCTGCAAAAATTGCAGGGTGACGGGCTAGCTTTTGTTCATGCGGGAGGAACAATAGTTGAGAAAAATTTGGGAGTTGGCGAAGTGTTGCGAGCGGACACTGGTTGTTTGGTAGCTTTTGCGCCGACTGTAGATTACGATATTCAGTTTGTGGGCGGGTTTAAAAATGCTCTATTTGGTGGTGAAGGCTTGTTTTTAGTTAAGCTAACCGGGCCTGGAAAAGTGTATTTGCAAAGTCTGCCGCTCTCGAAGTTAGCTGAGCGAATTATGGCTGCTTCTCCACCTCCAATGTCGAGCAGTTCGAGCAGTTTTAGTTTAGAGTAAAATAACCGTTTATGTGCTTGTGTAGGGTGCGTCAGCCCGCAGATTTCTTGGCTTACCCAGAGACTTTTAATTGACGCACCTTCTCAGAGAAAATCAGCGCTGTCAGGTGCGTCAGCCCACAGATTTTCCGGCTTACCCAGAGACTGTTAACTGACGCACCCTACCCGGAGAAATCACCTATGAATGGAAAAGTATTAGAAATAGAAAACTTGACTGTGAGTTTTGATGGTTTTAAAGCCATCAACGGTTTAAATTTCAGCATGGATGCGGGCGAACTGCGAGTTATTATTGGCCCCAATGGTGCGGGTAAAACAACTTTTCTAGATTCAATTACCGGGAAGGTGCAGCCGACAGAGGGCAGGGTGTTATTTAAGGGACAAAATTTACGCAAGTTGTCGGAAGATAGGATTTCGCGCTTGGGAATTGGTCGCAAGTTTCAGACGCCGCGAGTTTACTTGAATTTAACGCCACGCGAAAATTTGGAATTGTCTTGCAGCCGCGATAAAAATGTTTTTTCGACTTTGTTTCAGCCTGCTTCTGCTGCTGAAAAACGCACGGTTTCTGGTTTGTTAGAAACAATTGGTTTAGTTGCTAAGGCTGATATTTCGGCGGGTTTGCTTTCTCACGGGGAAAAGCAATGGTTGGAAATTGGAATGTTGGTGGCTCAATCTCCTGATTTGTTGTTGGTAGATGAACCTGTGGCGGGTTTGACGGATGAGGAAACGATGTTAACTGGAGAGTTGCTGATTTCGTTGGCCGAAAGTCATTCGGTGTTGGTAATTGAACACGATATGGAGTTTGTGCGGCAAATTGCGCGACAGGTGACGGTGTTGCATCAGGGTGCGGTTTTGTGTGAGGGGACTATGGATGAGGTGCAAAATGACGATCGGGTAATTGAGGTATATTTGGGAAAACCGGAAGAATAGTTATTAGTCAACAGTCAACCGTCAACAGTGAACAGTCAACAGTCAACCGTCAACAGTGAACAGTTAACCGTCAACAGTCAACAGTAAATAATTATGCTACAAGTATCTAATTTGAATGTTTATTACGGCGAAAGTCACATTTTGCGCGATGTCGATTTAAGCGTCATGGCGGGGCAAATGGTTTGCTTGATCGGCCGCAATGGTGTGGGCAAAACTACGATGCTAAAAACGATTATGGGGTTGCTGCAACCGCGCAGTGGCACTATTGCTTTTGGCGGAGAATCTATTGCTTCTAAGTTGACTTACCAGCGGGCTAGATTAGGCATTGGTTATGTGCCTCAAGGGCGTGAAGTTATTCCACGTTTGACTGTAAAAGAAAATCTTTTGTTAGGTTTGGAAGCGAAACCAAGCAAAACCAAAAATCCTGAAGTTCCTGATGAAATTTTTGAGTTATTTCCGGTTTTGAAAACTATGCTCGATCGCCTGGGAGGTGATTTGAGCGGGGGACAGCAGCAGCAGTTAGCTATTGCTAGGGCTTTGATGGGTGAGCCGCAGTTGCTGGTTTTGGATGAACCTACGGAGGGGATTCAACCATCGATTATTTTAGATATTGAAGCTGCAGTGCGCCGCGTGGTTGCGACTAGGGGGATTTCTGTTTTGTTGGTGGAGCAACATTTGCATTTTGTGCGGCAAGCTGACTGGTATTATGCTATGCAAAAAGGGGGGATTGTGGCTTCGGGAAGCACAAGCGAGTTAAGTGATGAGGTGATTCAGAGGTTTTTGGCTGTTTGATTCAGAAGGAAGGCACGACACGGATTTGGACACGGATACACGGATTAATTAACAATCTGGAAATGAGGCAGAGCCTCTAGCTATTTATTCCCAGGCAGAGCCTGGGAACAAGGAGGCAGAGCCTGGAATGGATGCAGTCGGCGCACCATCCCCACTTTGTTGGACAAGAAGCGATTTCAATCGCGCCGGAAACGAGACTATATTATTGATTTTTTCGGCCGTCGGGCATTGTGGTGCCGGCCATACTTGCTCGATCGATACTAGCGCCATCTATATTAGCATTGCGGAGGTTGGCATCGGAAAGATTGGCATCCCTCAAGTCGGAAAATCGCAGGTCTGCACCGTCTAGATTTGTCTTTGTCAAGTTAGCTTTTCTGAGGTTAGCGTTGCTGATTCTCGCTCCTACTAATTCGGCTCCGCTTAAGTTTGTGCGAGCTAGATTGGTGTTGACAAAATCAGAGATCTCGAAGCGACTACCGCTGAGGTTGGCATCTGATAAATCTGATCCTGTAAGGATGGGATTTTTTAAGTTAATGTTAACTAATTTTACGGCTCGGAGGTCGCAGCGGGAGCAGCTTTGAGTTAGCAGCAGCGTTTCGACGTTGGCGTTGATTTGGTCGATTTGTTGTTGGGAGAAATTTTCGGCAAATTCTGGGGAGACGTAGCCGAGGTTTTTGGGATCGGCTGCTTTTGGTTGGGGTGTTTGTATTGGGGGTGTTTGGATTTGTTGGGGTGCTTGGATTGGTTGGGGTGTTTGTGGTTGGGGTGTTGGGATGGGTTGGGGTGTTGGGATGGGTTGGGGTGTTGGGATGGGTTGGGGTGTTTGGATTGGTTGGGGTGTTTCTATTTGCCCGATCGCACTTAGTTGCAGCCCCACCTTCGGCAGTTCGAGAGTTCCTGCAAAAATTAGTAGCGCGATCGACATTATTGTGAGTTTTTTCATAAATCAATCACTTTTTGTTTGCCCAAATACCATTTATATGGTATAATACCTCGAAAAGTGAACTCCCTACATTTCGCTAAATAGATCAAAATTCAGATAAAAAACTTCGGAACCATCAGGTGCGCGAATTAACTTTTCTATTACCGGAGGCAGTTGCTGTTGACGGTACAATTCTGGAATCTCGCAGAAGCTTTCTTCGGTAATTTCCAAAATTTTTGGCATATCAGGAAGGGGAATCCCTAACCGATCGCTTTTATTTAAGGTACAAATAATCAGGTATTTGCACTCACCAATGCTCGGACTGCTGGGAAATATTGTGGATAAATTAATTATGGTAATCAGTTCTTCTTGATGCCGCAGTAAACTATTACCGTTAGGTAAAAGACCGTAGGCATTAAAGTTTTTAACAATCCGCTCCACTCGTTCAATAGGAACAGCATAGTAAATATTTCCTAGTTCAAAGGAAACAAATTTTTTAGGAAAAATTCTAACTGGCGCTTGTTTATTGCTCCGAAAGCGGCGATTGTAATTGGCGTGAGTCATGCGATTTTAGATTTTAGATTTTAGATTTTAGATTGAAGATTATTCGATTGAAGATTATTGGATTTTAGATTGAAGATTATTGATTTTATATCAACTCCGTTGGCATCGGAATTATTCATCTCTCTCTTCCCTTTCTCTGTATCCTCTGCGTCAAGAGCGGTTTAATCATTCCGATACAACCGGAATAGATATTAGGTTTTAGATTGAAGATTATTGGATTTTAGTAGGTGAGTCTGCTGCGTAGCTTTTAAGTATAATTAGCGGGTTCAATTACTTTTGACCTAAGTTTTGTTTGAGATTAGGGATTATTTGATGGGAAATTTTAGAGGGTGGATTAAATTATTGAGTGGTGGATTAATTTTGGGATAGCTTGTAAAAGTTGGGCTTCGCTGTAAGGTTTCGTGAAATATTGATTTGCGCCTAATTCCATTGCCATTTGCCGATGTTTTGCCCCGCTACGGGATGTCAGCATGGCTACGGGAATCTTAGCAAACCGCTGGGTCGATCTGATCGATCGCAACAATTCAAATCCATCCATCCGAGGCATTTCAATATCCACGATCGCCAAACTGCAATCAAGACCATTTTGCAACTTTTCCAGGGCATCCACACCGTCTTTAGCCTGTACCACCCGGTAGCGAGCACGAGTCAGCGTCAGAGACAGCAACTGGCGAATTGTATAGGAATCATCCACTACCAAAATCTGCGGTGACTGACTCGCACTCGCCGGTATCTCCTGCACTTTACCGGAGATAGCGGCGATCGAACTATTTACCACAGGTTGGCCCACCAAATCGTCCACATCCAGAATATTCACCACGCGCCCGTCCCCCAAAATCGTAGTCCCCAAAACGCCGCGAGGCTTGGATAGAGGCGGTGGCAAAGGTTTAACCACAATTTCCTGCTGACCGATCAGCCGTTCCACTGCCACCGCCAGCATTCCTTCGGTAGAAGCCAAAACCAGGACGGGAATTTCCTCTTGGGTCAAAGGGTCAGGAGAGGGGGCATCCGGCGGGAGGACGCTGTATTCGAGCAAATCTTGCATTCTCACCAAACGAATAAACTCCTCCCGCCACCACAGCATCGGCTGATTGCCGGCAATGTGAACTTCCGAGGCTTTAATGTGCAGAATTTCCTCGACTGCATCCAGTGGCACCGCTATTTTATTGTGATCGGTTTTCACCATCAAGGCATCAGTAATCGACAGCAGCAGTGGCAGTTTAATAATAAAACTCGTACCTTTTCCCAGGCGAGAGTCTACCTTCACAGTTCCCCGCACAGTCCGCAAATTTGTTCGCACCACGTCGAGCCCGACTCCCCGCCCCGAAAGGTCGCTGACCCCTTCTGTAGTGCTGAAACCCGGCCAAAACAGAAAATCGTAGAGTTCGGCAATGGAAAATTCTTGAGCTTGTTCCTCCGTAGCCAAACCCTTTGTGACAACTTTACGGCGAATCATTTCCGGGTCAATGCCTTTGCCGTCATCGGCGACAGTAATAATAGTTTGGCCGCCTTGGTGGCGGGCTTCTATTTCTATTTGACCGCTGGCCGACTTGCCGCTTGCTTTCCGAACTTCGGGCATTTCGATGCCGTGGTCGAAAGCGTTTCTCACTAAGTGTATTAAGGGATCGCGCAAAGCGTCGAGCAAACTTTCGTCAATTTTGGTATCTCTTCCCACTAGCAGCAGGTTGACATCTTTATCGTATGTGATACACATCTCCCGGAGTGCTCTGGGCAAGTGATCGACGGCGCGACTGAAACTCACGACTCGCAACTGCATGACGCGGCTGCGTAGTTGTTCGGTAATGCGGCGCAGTTGGTCGGTACTGCGCTCGAATTTCATGGCTAAGGTGTCTAATTTGGTGGCGGATTGAGAAATTGCTTGGGCAGTTTCGATGACTTCTGCGGCTGTCGAGTGGAACTCTGTATAACGATCCATCTCTAAGATATCGAAGTGAGCATGAACCGGAGAGGATTTGCCGTTAGCAATCATGGGGAATTCTGTTTCTGCAGCGGCAAGTTTTCCCAATCCAGAGTTCCCGTTTCCCCCTCTCCACTCTGCAAAGCTCAGTCTGTCGTATTCTTCTCGCAACTGACCGCCGAATTGGTTCAAATCTACGATATTGCGGCGGATGCGCTTGACTTCGCCGCGCAGTTCGGATTCTTGAAGTTCTAAATTTGTACGGTTGATGACTAATTCCCCGACTAGATTCACCAATTCAGTTAAGCGTTCTAAGTCTACCCGGATTGTCGGCCTTTGCGGGTTGGGGACTGGGAGAGTCGAGGAGGGGGAGATTTCGGGGGGAGTGGGAGAGGGGGAGAGTGGGAGAGTGGGAGTGGGGGAGATTTCGGGGGGAGTGGAAGAGGGGGAGAGTGGGAGAGTGGGAGAGGGGGAGATTTCGGGGATGTCGATCGCCCTTCCTTCTAATATTTGTTGGCGTGCGGTTTGCAAGTTTTGGGCGATCGTCAAACCGTCGGATTGCAACCGTTGTACAGTCAAGTCGGGAGAGTCAATCAAATCTTTGAGGGCTGCGGCGACTTTGCCAAAATCCGGCAATTGCAGCATTCCAGCCAAACCGGAGAGTTGGTAGTAAACCTGCTTGAGGGCGGTGACGCTTGTTGCCAAATCTGCTTCGGAACCTTGGGAAAGCTCGGTTTCTAGGCGATTGAAGAGTGCCGGCACTTGCTGTTCAAAAATCTGTTTCAGGGTTTCCGGGGCGGTCGATTGGCTGACTGCAGGGACTGGCTGCTGTTCTGACTTGCCGTACTTGGCCTGGAACTGGGCGAAAATTTGGGCGATCGCCTCCAAGTTTTCGGTTTGATCCGGAGTTGTGACATCGGAGTGTTGAACTGATTCGATCGTAATCTTTTTGAGAGCATCCACCCCCTGCAGCAAAACACTCACAGTAGTCGGTTCCAGGGCTGACAAGTCTGTGCGATCGCGCAAAATGACAAAACAGTCCTCCAGCGTGTGAGCTGCCGCCGATACGTTTTTAAAGCCCAACATCGAACCCGCACCTTTAATCGAGTGAGCCGCCCGAAACATTTCTTTAACTGCCGCTTGTCGCTCTTTCAAACCCGCCGATTCCATCGCCAGGAGATTCGTCTCCATTGACTGGAGAAACTCTTCGCATTCTGCGGTAAAAGCATCTATTAATTCGTTTAAATCGTCATCATTCATATGAGCGGCCCAAATAAGCAGCCAGTAGTTTTGAAATCTTACCGATAACCTCGGTTTTTTGCTAATCGTTTGAACTCAAGGAATTTTCTTTCGTTATTTCCGATCCCAAGCCAAGTTGTTGCCGCACTGCTTGCAATGATTTTCCTCTTTTTGCCTTCGGGCGAGCGCTTGGAGGTGGCACATCGTCAGCCGAAATAACTGGTTTTTTTAGAGCAGCAAGGAGTTGGTTTAATTCTTCTTGAAGTTCTTCCACTGATTCTCCAAAAGGTGCGGTTTCTTTTTCAGAGCAGGCTGCGATCGCACCCTTATCGTCATAATACACCGTGCGAATTGTGTACCCGCCATCCTCAAAAAATACTCGATAATCCCAGTTCATCATAGTTCTTCCTCTGCTCCTTGAAATATGTATCTATTCCCCTGCTTGCCAGCTATGCGCTCTATACTGACAATTTTAACTTGCTTGTCAACGTTGTACAAAATGCGATATACACCCAATCTCAATTCCCATTCTGCTGTATTATTTGGACGCAGGGCTTTCCGGTTGCGCGTCTCAGTAGTGGGCTCATAACAAAGGTTAGCCTCAATACCGTCAACAATTACATTCTGTTCGTGTTTCTTAAACCACTGCAAATCCTCAATCGCTTGGTCTGTAAACTCAATCTCAAACACGATAGCCACAACCTAAAAATATTTCAAATACTCAGCCATCTTACCATTCATCATCGCACACTGCCACAATACCCCGAACCCCGACTTCTTCAATAAGTCGGGGTTCTACAATTACGAACGGAAATTCGCCACAGACTTTTGCAATTGACCCAAAGAACCCGACAACTCGTCCAAAGATGCTTTGACATCCGCACCTTTTTGTGCGGTAGTATTCGCAATCTCGTTGACTTGCTGCATACTGTTAGCAATTCCCTCAGCCGAAACAGTTTGCTTGGCAGATGCGCTAGTAATATTCTGCACCAAAGCATTCATTTCTCGACTAACTTCGATGATGGCATTGAGGTGAGTTTTAGCTTCGCTTGCCAGCTTAGTGCCTTCCACTACCTCCAGCGTCCCGGATTCCATTGCCTTCATCACGCGGCTGATTTCTTCTTGAATTGTACCGACAATTTCCGAGATTTCCTCCGTAGCGCCGGCGGATCTTTCTGCTAATTTCCGCACTTCTTCGGCAACAACTGCAAAGCCTAAACCTTGTTCGCCGGCTCGCGCCGCCTCAATAGTAGCATTCAAAGCTAATAAATTAGTTTGCGAAGCAAGTTGAGAAATCGAAGTCACAATTTTGCCAATTTGCTGGGAAGATTCGCCCAAACGCTTCATCATTTTCGAGGTAGAGGCGATCGTCAACCGGAGCCCGTTAATGCCTTCGACAGCTCGATCGACCGCCATACCGCCGACTTCAGCCGTGTGAGAAGACTGCTGAGCCACTGTTTCTGCCCGCACCGAAACATCTCGCACGTCGCGGATTGAATTCACAATCCGCTCGATTTCGCGCATGATAGTAGATATTTGTGCTGCTTGAATTTCCGCCTGTTGAGTGAGTTGACTGGTATTGTTAATTGACTCGTCGGTGGCAGATGTTACCTGTTCAGCTAAAGTTTGAATTCCCGTTACCACTTTCCGCAGAGAACCGATTAAGAAGTTGAAAGAGTCGGCGACAGCACCTAAAACATCGTTAGTCACTTCCGCCCTGACTGTCAAGTCGCCTTGAGCCGCGCCTTTAATTTCTCCCAACAATTTAAGGACTTGCTGCGTCAGAGAATCAGCTTCAGCTTTACGTTCTGCTGCCAATTTTTTTAGTCGTTCTTCTGCCTCTTTGCGCTCGGTGATGTCAAAGCGAATGGCGATATATTTGACTATTGTGCCACTGGTATCAAAAATGGGGGATATCGTCGAATCTACCCAGTAAAACGAGCCATCTTTGCGTCGGTTTTTGATTTCCCCTTGCCACACCAAACCGCGAGAAAGTGTCACCCACATTTCTTCAAAAAATGATTGGGGATGGTAGCCGGAACTGACGAGGCGGTGGTTGCGGTGCAGGAGTTCTCCCATGCTGTAACCGGAGATTTCAATGAATCTGTCGTTGACGTAGGTAATCATGCCTTGGACATCAGTTTCGCTGACGATCGCCGATTCGTCCAGAGCATTTTGCCGCGTTTTGAGTTCTTGCAGCAAGCGTTCCTGTGCCTCGGCCAACTGCTGCATCCGCTGCTGGGATGCTCTTTGTTCGGTGACGTTGCGGCAAAGGACTACGCCGCCTTTAAGCGCCCCCGTTTCGTCTTTTAGTGGCCGGCCGTTAACTTTCACCCACAGGCCCTCTGGCTGGCCTGCGTGGCGGGTGAAAAGGTCTACGTCGTCAAAGGCTTCTCCTCGAACCGTGCGCGCTAAAGGTATTTCGGCTGGGGGAAAGGGAGTTACGGTATCGGGCAAGAATAAACCGTATTTTTCCGACCATTCGTTGGGACGATATTCTGTCGCACCCATGCCAAAGATATCTTGGGCCGCGGGGTTGAACAAAAGAAAATTGCTATTTTCGTCGGCAGCAATTATGCCGTCGCCAATGCTGTCTATTAGCAGTTGCAAGAGATTGCTTTGCTGCCGAAATTGGTCTTCGGAACGGGCTAATTGGGCTGTTGTTTTTTCCAGTTGCACCATCGCCTGTTTGCTCTCGGTAATGTCGCGAGCCACTGCATATATGAACTTTTGTTCGGTTTCAGGTCGCGCTTTCCACGACAGCCACTTGTAGGAACCGTCTTTGCAGCGGTAGCGATTTTCAAAAGCGATTGTTTCGAGGCCGCTGGATAATTGGCCGGTTTCGGCTACTGTTTGTTCCTGATCGTCTGGATGGACGAAATTGAGAAAAGGTTGGCCTTCCAGTTCTTCTAGGGTGTAGCCGAGGCTTTTTACCCAAGCCGGATTGACGCGCTTGAATTTGCCTTCAAAATCTGCAATACAAAGCAAGTCGAGAGACAGGGTGAAAAATCGATCGCGCTCTACTTCTGCTTTTTTGCGATCGGTAATTTCGATCGCCACACTCCCGATACCGATGGATTTGCCGTCAGATCCGGGCAAAGGAAAGTATGACGCCAGCCAATCTCGCACGACGCCCGGTTCGTGGAAGAGCGATCCGGACACCTCAACGTTTAACAGCGGTTGGTTGGTGGCGAGAACCTGCTGCACCAGCGGGTCTAGGTTATCGCCCATTTCGGGTACAACTTCCCTCAGCGTCTTACCGAGGTGTTCGGCAATTGGGACGCCGGTGGTTTCCGCTAATTTCTCGTTGACTTGCACGAAGCGCAACTGCTGGTCAAAAATACACATTGAGGTGGGGGCGGCTGCGAAAAATGCGTCAAAGCGGGTTTGACGCAAAACTAATTCTCGTTCTAGGGCTTTGCGATCGCTAATGTCGCGAGCTTCGGGAATCAGCAGCACGACTTTGCCGCTGTCGTCTACGATCGGCTTGAGGGAGAAGTCCACAGTCATCACAGCACCCCCAGCAACCAGCACGTCGGCTTCGTAGCGGACAAATTCGCCGACGGCGGCTTTTGCGATCGCATCTTGCACTCTTTGCTTGGCTTCTGGGGAAATTTGCCACCACAGATTCTCGGCAAACTGCGTGCCGATGAAGTCTTCGCGCTGCAGTCCAGCGACTGTCAGGGCTGTTTGGTTGGCTTCTAATACGGTGCCGTCGGGTTCCAGCAGCCCGATTAATTGGAATGATTGGTCGAAAATGGCTCGGAACAGTCTTTCGCGATCGCGCAGCATCTCTTCTGCACGTTTGCGATCGCTGATGTCGCGAGTAACTGTTGCCAACCCGATCGGCTCGCCGGTTTCCGGGTTTTTGACTGTAAATAGGGTGAAGTCAACCGGAAAGTTTTCGCCGGTTTGAAAGTTCCTCAAGCGGAATTCACCCTGCCAAAAACCGTCTCGCACAGTAGCCGGCAGGATTTCTTCTTTGAAAATTTTAACATCTTCGGGTGAGAAGAAGTCATCAACACTTTTGCTTTTTACTTCTTCAATATTTGGCAATCCTGCTAGTTTCATTCCCGCGACATTCAGGTATGTTGCCTCTCCATCCAAGGTTGCCGTGCCGATAAAATCCGAGCTGCTTTCTACGAGCGAAATCAATCTTTGCTTTTCGATTTCTGCTTGCTTGCGCTCGGTGATGTCGTTGTTAGTTTCTAAAATTGCTTTGGGTTTTCCCTGTTCGTCTCGCTGCAAATTCCAGCGACTGAATACGGTAATTTTGGTATCATAATTGGTGGTGTGAATTAATTCTCCTTCCCAATAATCCTGCTCTTCTAACTGTGCCGATATAGCTGCTAAAGGCTGGGGAAAAATGGTGTGCAATAGAGTATGGGTGACTTGCCCCAAGGCTGCTTTTTTTGTCCAGCCGTACATCCGTTCGGCTCCCTGACTCCAATAATTAATCCTGCCTTCCATATCCCGAACGATCAAGCCATCGCTGGCAAGGTCGAGCATTTGCAAGTTCTGCTGCAAGGCTTCTTCTGCGCGTTTGCGTTCTGTAATGTTGCGGGCGATCGTTGACAGAAATTCAATTTCTCCCTTCTCGGATTTGTGAGCAATAATTACTTGAGAAACTGGTATTTCTTTGCCGTCTAAAGTTTGCCAAATTGTCTCGCCACTCCACGCCCCGTCCCGGCAAGCTGCGGGGATGCCGACGTTGATAATAGTGTCGATACTTTTGGGCGATGTCAGGTCGGAAATGCTGACTCCGGCTAAATCTGAGTCCTCGCCAACTCTCAACATTTCTCTGGCTGCGCGGTTGAGATAAATGGTGCGCTGTTGGGTGTCGGCGATGCCTACCCAGTCTGTTGTGGTTTCTAAAATTGCTTTGAACCGCAATAGTTCTTGTTCAGATTTGCGACGCTGTGTGATGTCGCGCGCGAAGCAGAGCATTCCTAAAATGTTGCCTTCTGGATCTTTGAGGGGCAATTTCTGGGTGTCGAAGGTGTGTACTTTGCCGTCGGCTAAGGTGGCTAAGTCGTTGGAGGCGGGCGCGAGGTGGTTGCCGGCCCGGAAGTTTTGGATTTGGTTCTGGGAATCTGTTTCGGCCTGGAAGTTGGCGAAGATTCGATCGACCGATATGCCGATTTCTGCGTCGTCTTTGCCGATAATTTCTGCTTGAGTTTTGCCGAAGGCGGCGGCGAAACCTGCATTGACTAGGGTGTAGCGCAAGTTTCGATCTTTGACGAAAATGCAGTCTGGCGTAGCGTCAATGACTGTTCGCAGCAAGTTTTGGGAGCTTTCTGCTTCTGCCAGTGTCTGCCGCAGTTGTTCTTCCATTTCCACGCGATTGGTGATATCTCTAATCGCGGCAACGAGAAATTGTCTGCCGTCGGCATCTACAAAGGTAGATTTTTTGGCGGAGACAAAGCGGGTGTTTCCTGCTGGGTCTGTAATGGTTTTTTGAATTTCGGTGCTGGTATTGGTCAAGAAAACTAATTCGTCTTTTTCTCGATATGTCTCTGCTTCCTGTTTGGGCAAGAACTGGTCGTAGGATTTGCCAATTAGTTCTTCTCTGCTGTGACCTAGGTATTGACAAAAGGCATCGTTTAATATTAACCACCGGTGCTGTTTGTCTTTGACGTAAATCGGGTCGGGGATGCTGTTGAGGATGTTGTTTAAGAATTGTTCTGAGGCTTTTAATTGCTCTTGTACTGCGGTGCGATCGCGAATTTCCTGTTCCAATTGGGCGTTAGTTTGCAGGATCTGCTCGGTTCTTTCATTCACTCGCTGCTCTAGTTCTGCGGTTAGCTGCTGCAATGCGGCTTCTGTCTGTTTGCGCTGGGTAATGTCGCGGCCTTCGGCGAGGATTTGAAATACTTCTCCTGTTTCATTTAACAGCGGCTTAAACGACACGTCAATTACTGTCACATGGTTGTTGGGGCCGGTGATTTCGTATTCTTCCCGGACAAACTTGCCGGCCGAGACTTGTTTAATGTTCGTTTTTAGGCGCTGCTGGTTGGTTGGAGATGATGCCCACCCTGGTGTCAGCCAAAATTTCACCCCCAGCACTTCTGATGCTTGGAAATCGCCCAATTCTAGCGCTGTCTGATTTGCTTCGATCAGAGTACCGTCTGGCTCCAATAATGCGATCGCTTGAAAAGCTTGGTCAAAAATTGCGTGAAATCGCTGGGTAGTTTCGCTCAGCGCTTGTTCTGTTTCTTTTTTAGAGTTAAGGATTTGGGTGGAACCTACTAAGAAGTCGTAGCGGTTGGACAAACTCAAAAAAGCGATCGCCGGAATTACAGTTATCCAATCCCACACTGTTTGCGCCACCGGAGAGTGCGGCAGTCCTAAGTATTCGGCGGCGTGGCCGCTGTGACCGAAAGCGCAGCTCCAAAATATGCCTGCTGTGACTGTGGCGAAGATGTCGAACCCGAATTGACGGTTTCGCCACAAACCTAAGCTGATTAGCCAGGCGATGGCAAAGTAACACACACAAATGATGCAATTAGCAGCCCCAGCTACCACCGATGAGGACAAGTCAGGCAATGTCAGGGTGAAAGTCGTTGCGATCCAGGTATAGAGAAGTTCGATCATAAAATTAAGGATGGGCAAATCGGATGCGGGCGATCGTTAGTTAAAATTATTGATGCACAGCCGTTGCAGACTTATCTGTATTGTTGATTTTTACCAGCGTTCGGAATGGGCGATCGCTTCTACATCGACAATCATTAGCAAGCATCCTTCGGAATTGTACAGACCTTTTAAGAATGGAGCTAGGTCGGGACTGACATCTAGTGCTGAGACAATGCGATCGGGATTGAGAGGTAAAACTCCTTCGACGCGGGAGACGGCTAATCCCAGGCGCATTTTCGAGAACAATCTCACGTCTCGTGGATCGGGCGCTTCTACCACTAAGATGCGGCTGTTTGGGTGGTAGGTGTCAACCGACTCAATACCGACAAACAGTCCGAAGTCTGCTGCTGCTAAGATTTCGCCCCGCAAGTTGGTTAATCCCAGCAAAAATGGCTGGGTGTTGGGAACCAGGGAAATCGGTTGTTCCTTGAGGGAAATGACTTCCCGCACTGCCTCTAATTCTATGCCGAACAGACTGCCTCCTTGACCGAACAGGAGAAATTGCTTTGTTGCACTTGTCTGATTCCCCCCAGCGGGGGGAGCAGTTATTTTCATGGCTTATTTTTAGTTTCTAGTGTAGCTTACAAATTAAAGTTTTGCTTTGACCCTAAAGCCGAGCGCCGATCGAGTTTTTCAGCATCACTTTGGGTGCCTCAAATGTTTCCGTTAAATAAATCGCGGTTGGGCAAATAAGCTGGTTTTTATCATTAAACATAAACTTTTATGGAATTCAAAAACCCAGTTTATTAAAAAAAAACGGGGTTTGTCGGTATAATGTTTTTTGGGAAGCCGCCGATGGCTTATATTCGGTTTACGCTGAAAGCAGGCGCTGCACTATGTGGACGAGTTGTTGAGGTTCAAAGGGTTTGCTGACGTAAGCGTCTGCCCCTAAATCAGTTCCCCAAGCTTTATCGATCTCGGTGTTTTTATGAGTACAAAATACTACGGGCAATTTGGCAGTTGTGCGATCGCCCCGCAATTCTCTGATCACTTCAAACCCGTTCATTCGTGGCATCACTACATCTAAAACGACCAAAGCCGGAGGGGTTTTGCGGATCATGGCGATCGCTTCTTCGCCGTCGCCTGCCCGGATCACATCCAGTCCGGCATCTTGAAGAATGCGGCAGATGATTTCTAGTTCACTCTTAACGTCGTCCACTACTAAAATTTTTGACATGATTCCACACTTCCTTGCTGTTATTGACAGCGGACTACGTTTATTCAGAAGCTGGCGCGATCGGCGGCGATGAGACTATACCGCTTTGCGGACAAATTAATGTACTTCCAAATACAATATAGCCGATCGTAAGGCTGAAGGTTAGCTGTCAGCCATAAAAAGCGATAAAAATTTACTTTACTAACGGAATTGCTCTGAATAAATTAATCGGCAATTAGTAATTGATTCTTGGTGATTCGCTGTGTTGAAACCAACAGCTCTTAGTAGAAGGAGCGACAGAAGTGCCAAAGCGGGATTTTCTACGTATTTTTTTGAGATTTGTTCCCACTTATCTAGTTAAGTTCATTGCCTAAATAATGGTGGTTGATTTATTTAATTAGCGCAAATAACAGCCACTTAAAAGTAAATATTGCGCGGTAAATACTGGTGTTGAGAGAAACTTTGTTCACTTAATATACAGCGCTATATTTTTGAGCTAGCGCTATTTTGTAATTAATAATACAAGCTTAATTTGAGGATGGTAACAATGACATTTAAAGAATTTTATTATCTGTAATTTATAATTTGGGGGCAAAATAAATTGACCGCGCGATAGTCCCATTTTACCCAGTCGAGGAGTGTTGAGTTCACCAAAACTACTACCAGCAAGCGATCGCCATCCTTGAGCTTGATTGTGGGCCCAGCCGAAAAGACTGCTGGAAGATGCGGTCAATCGATTTTAGATTTTAGATTTTAGATTTTAGAATTGAAGAAAGCGCTCCCACTGATAAATCCGGGGGCGGGTGATGAGCAGTCGGAGCTCTTTTCTCGTTTCACGGATGAATCCGGGGGGCCCGGACGACATGGCTTGATTGTCAAATTAGTCGGTGAGGGAGAGACGGCGATCGGCTATAATAAAGGGCTAGAGGAAAAGAACACCGAAAACCCGAAAATATGGTTGCCATCCAAAGAAATCTCAACATTGCCGCGCTAGAAGCAGAATACAGTCAAAAAACACCGCGAGACATTCTCAAATTTGCCCTAGAAAATTTTGACAATATCTCCATTTCTTTCAGCGGGGCTGAAGATGTAGTTCTGATCGATATTGCCTCAAAAATCACCAAAAATTTCCGCGTTTTTACCCTAGACACCGGACGATTGCACTCAGAAACTTATCAGTTTTTGGATCAAGTCAGAAAACATTACGGCATTAAATTAGAAGTAATGTTTCCCGATGCAGCAGAAGTACAAGCCCTAGTAGAAGAAAAGGGATTGTTTAGTTTTTATCAAGACGGTCACAAAGAATGCTGCGGCGTGCGGAAAGTCAAGCCGCTGCGCCGCAAACTGAATACTCTCGATGCTTGGATTACTGGTCAGCGAAAAGACCAAAGTCCCAGTACCCGCAACGGTATTCCGGTTATTGAAGTTGACACTGCATTCTCAACTCCTGACCATGAATTAATTAAATTCAACCCCTTAGCAAACTGGTCTTCAGCAGAGGTTTGGGAATACATTCGCGCTTTGGATGTGCCTTACAACAAGTTGCACGAACGCGGTTTTGTAAGTATTGGTTGCGAACCTTGTACGAAGCCGGTATTGCCGAACCAACACGAACGCGAAGGTCGCTGGTGGTGGGAAGAAGCGACCGTAAAAGAGTGCGGTTTGCACGCTGGTAACGCACAAACAGAGTAAATCCCTTAAGGAGTAAGGTGCGCCTAGCGCACCGTACTATTTGTTTGGTGCGCTGCACCTTACCCAAGAATAAATGCACTTCACATAAATCCTAGCCGAAGAATTCGCAATTAAAATAAACACAAATTAAGCTGAGCTTGCCCTTGAACTTTGATATAATGATCGACATTGAGAATAAATGCTAGCCGAAGAATTCGCAATTAAAATAAACACAAATTAAGCTGAGCTTGCCCTTCAACTTTGATAGAATGATCGACATTCAGAAAAGTTTTTAAAGCAGGTACTATATGCTCGCATCAACTAGCGAATTGCTGAACACGGCCTTGAGAAATGGTTATGCGATCGGCGCTTTTAACGTCTACAACCTCGAAGGAGTAAAGGCCGTCATCAATGCAGCCGAAGCGCTGGACAGCCCTGCTATACTGCAACTTCACCCCAGCGCCCTCCAATACGGAAAATCGCCTTTAGTCGCGCTGTGCATCAAAGCGGCCCGCAAATCTTTAGTGCCGATCGCAGTACACTTAGATCACAGCACCTCAGAAAAAGACATTCACCTCGGCCTAGGTGCGGGCATTAAATCAATTATGGCAGACGGTTCTTTTTTGCCCTACGAACAAAACTTAATATTTAGCCGGGAAATGACTAAATTAGCCCACGCTAGCGGTGCGGCAGTTGAAGCAGAAATCGGCAGAATTAGTGGCAGGCAAGACGGTTTGACAATCGATGAGAAAGCTGCAAGGATGACCGATCCAGTAGCAGCAGTAGAGTTTATCAAAGAAACTAAGGTGGATTTTTTAGCCGTAACAATTGGTAACGTTCACGGCAAATATTTGAGCGAACCAAAACTAGATTTTCCTCGTCTGGCAAAAATCCGGGCTGCTGTTTCATTGCCGTTAGTGATGCACGGTGCTAGCGGTTTGCCGGAGTCAATGATTCATCAATGTATTAAATTCGGAGTATCGAAATTTAATGTGAATACAGAAGTTCGCGAAGCTTATATGAACGTTTTAAAAAGTAGCATTTCAGAGGCCCATCCAGATTTGTTGGAAATAATGGAAAAAGCTATCGATGCCATGCAATCGGTCATTTGTGACAAACTGCAACTTTTTGGTTCTGTCGGTAAAGCTTATTTGCATCAATCTCCCTACGCGGATGACTTGACTCCCAAGAGTATCAGCAACAAGCAAACCAGCCGCAACCAATCAAGTTTTGATCAAATGTTAAAGCCTGTGTATAGTGAGGCTTTCTGTCTTCTTGTGAAGTAAAAAAACTCAAGTCCTGACTGCGAACCATTTTGTAGTCAGGACTTCAGTCTTCTCTAACCGTTTAAAAATCGATCGGGATCGATGCCAGATTCCCGCAGTCGCCGAATTAAAGACTGCAATTGAGCTTCCGCTGACTCGGCCCGCTGCCGCTGCTGTTCCGCTTCAGTCAGAATCCAATTGCCATCAACATCATACCAGCGCAGCCACAGTCGATCGATTCCCTGAAACTCCCCTTGCCACAAACCCAAGCCCAAACTTAGGTCAGGAATCCACACTCGCGACTCAGGCAATTCTAATTCTTGATAGTGTCCGCCCTTCAATTCAAACACTCGCAATTTGTTAGTATAGCGACTGAAAACGGCATAAACAGGAACCCGCAAAATTTGCTCGTAAACCTCCCATTTTCTGGGCGGTTCCTCCTTCGTCTCGGCCTCCAAAACTTGCCCGTTACCCGCAGTGTTTCCCGACTGAGGTGGCAACTTTTCTTCATCGGTATTGTCGCCTAAATCTTCTTTTTCCGTTCCCGGCGAAAGCAGTTCTACAATTACAAAAGGATTCACGCCTTCCTGCCAAGTAACATAACTCATCCGCAGTTCGGAGCGATCGTAAAGTCGGGGAACTCCCACAACTCCAAACCAATCCGGCCGCTTGTGCCACAAAGTGTGATGCACGTCATAATAAAGGTTCATGTCGGTGCCGCTAAATATCTCAGAAGCCGGATAATTCCGAGGCCGAAACGTCAGGCTCAACAACTGCGGCTGTAAATCGTGAAATTCGTCAGGCAAACCAGGTTCCTCCGGGTCTTCGCTGGGTAAATCGTACATCGTCGGCAGCGTTTCTCTGGGCGATCGCGGCGGATCGGTTTGCGGCACAGGATATTTAAAAGGAAACATATAATATTGAGAAATGACTCCATTTATGCTAACATCATGGGAACATCCCAATGATGCTTTCACAGGAGTGCAAGCCGGAGAGCTAGAAGCGAGATATATCGGCTTTGCTGTGCGGGAAGATCGCACTCCTAGAAAGCGATTTTAACAAAAATGGGATGATTCCCTTTTCTTCCTCTATTCTGTGAAGTTAATCTAAAATCTAAAATCTAAAATCTAAAATCGACTGATCCGAAATTCTGCACTATGATCGACATTCCTCAACTGATTGCTCAAGAACTTTCCATTAATCTGTCTCAAGTCAATAATGCTCTGGAACTTTTCGCCGAGGGAGCAACTATTCCGTTTATTGCCCGCTACCGCAAAGAACGCACGGATTTGCTGAATGAAATTCAGTTGCGAGATATCTCCGATCGCTTCACCTATCTGACGGAAATTGAAGAGCGCAAAAAGTCTATTTTAGATACGATTAGCTCTCAGGGGAAACTCACTGAAGAACTGCAAGCTAAAATCGAATCGTGTTTGCAAAAAAACGAACTCGAAGACCTTTATCTGCCTTACAAACCCAAGCGGCGGACGCGAGCGACAATTGCTAGGGAAAAAGGTTTGGAACCGCTGGCAGAATTTATCAAGTCTCTGAACTTACCGAAGGCTCAACCAGCAGACTTTGAGGCGGAAGCAGCTAAATACATTTCGGAAGAAAAGGGAGTGAAGACAGCAGAAGAAGCTCTCAAAGGTGCTGCGGATATTTTGGCGGAAGCGGTTTCGGAAAAAGCAGAATTGCGGGCTTATTTGCGAGAATTTTTGATGAAAAGAGGAGTTTTTGTCTCGAAAATTAAAGAGGATTTCCCGGAAGGAAGCACTAAATTTGAAATGTACCGCAATTACCAAGTTGCAGCGAGAAGCGTTCAGTCGCACAATATGTTAGCGCTGTTTCGCGGAGAAACGGAAGGGGTTTTAGATTTGGAATTGGCGTTTGATGAATCCGCCGTGATGGCTTATTTGGAAGCTCAAGAAATTAGAACTAGGATACCGGAAGTTAAAGAGTTTTATCGATCGACTTTGAAGGATGCCTTCAACCGACTGATGAAGACTTCGTTAATTACAGAAGTGCGATCGCACAACAAAGCCGTCGCTGATATCGAGTCGATCGCCACTTTTGAAACCAACCTGCGCGAGTTGCTGCTGTCGGCGCCGGCGGGAATGAAACCCACATTGGCGATCGATCCGGGATTTCGCACGGGGTGCAAAGTTTCCGCCCTCGATGAAACCGGGCAATTTTTAGAATATCAAGCAATTTTTCCCCACCAAGCGGCCGCACAGCGACAGCAAGCTGGTAAAATTGTCAAGCATTTAATTGAAAAATATAAAATTGAATTAATCGCGATCGGCAACGGTACAGCTTCCCGCGAAACAGACGAATTTGTTTCGGAAGTTTTGGCCCAAATGGACAGGAAACCGATTAAAGTCATGGTGAATGAATCCGGTGCATCGATTTATTCAGCAAGCGATGTGGCGATCGCCGAATTTCCAGACCTCGACATCACCGTCCGCGGCGCAGTCAGCATCGGACGGCGCTTGCAAGACCCCCTCGCCGAACTCGTGAAAATCGACCCGAAATCAATAGGAGTCGGTCAATACCAGCACGATGTTGACCAAAAACTGCTCAAAAAGAAACTCGACGAAACAGTCGAAAGCTGCGTTAATTATGTCGGAGTTGACTTAAACACAGCCTCCAAAGAACTGCTGACATTTGTGTCAGGAATGACGGCAACAGTTGCCAAAAATATCGTCAATTACCGCAACGAAAACGGCGCGTTTAAAAATCGCCGCCAACTTTTGAAAGTTCCCAAACTCGGCCCAAAAGCTTTTGAACAAGCAGCCGGATTTCTCCGCATTCGCGGCGGCGAAAACCCCCTGGACAATACAGCAGTTCATCCAGAAAGTTATCCTGTCGTGCAGGTGATCGCCAAAGATTTAGACTTGCCGCTGACAGGAATAACAGAAATATCGGAAAAAATCAAGACTGTAAACATCAAGAAATATGTCACAGAGAAAGTCGGAGAACCAACACTCCGAGACATTATTTCCGAACTAGAAAAACCGGGAAGAGACCCGCGCGCCGAGTTTAAATATGCCACTTTCCAAGCAGGAATCAAAGAAATCTCCGATTTGCAAGTTGGGATGGAATTAGAAGGCATAATCACGAATGTAGCTAACTTTGGAGCCTTTGTTGATGTGGGAGTGCACCAAGATGGTTTGGTTCACGTTTCTCAATTAGCCGATCGCTTTGTAGATGACCCGAAACAGATTGTCAAAGTCGGACAAGTTGTGAAAGTGCGGGTTTTGGAGGTGAATGAGAAGTTAAAGCGGGTTAGTTTGACGATGAAGTTGCAAGAAAAACCGCAACCGCAAAATAGCAATAGCGCCAGGCTTCCGGCCCCGCGCCGACGTTAAAACTTTGGGGAAAGGTGAAAAAGGGCGATCGAACCGCGAAGACGCGTTCGGCGAAGCCGTTCCCGTAGGGTAGGACACGAAGGAAGAGAAAAGAAGAAGAAGCTGGTAATTGCTATTTTTTCTTGCTAGCTTTCCAAGTGCCACCGTAGAAGTAAAAAGGATTGTTTTTACTTACCGATTCCCAACATTTAAGACACAAAAAAAACCACTGCCCCGACTCGTCATACCGGGCGCGGTAGAGAGTCGGGGCAGATTGGGAACAACGATCGCAATATTTGATTCTGATTGGCCTGGCCATTGTTACTCAGTTTCAAACAATAACTGACTCTTGAGGGCGGGCGAATATCATGCGGCCGGCGCTGGTTTGCAGGGCGCTGGTGACTACGACTCTGGCTTCGCCGCCGACATAGCTGCTGCCTGCTTCTACGACAACCATTGTGCCGTCATCCAAGTAACCGATTCCCTGAGAGGGTTCTTTGCCTTCTTTGCGGATTTTTAGTTCGATCGTATCTCCCGGCAAATAAGTCGGGCGCACCGCATGAGTCAAATCGTTGATATTCAAAACTGGCAGTTTTTGGACGGTAGCTACTTTCGATAAGTTGTAATCGTTGGTGAGCAAAATGCCGTCGATATCTAAAGCAAATCGGACTAATTTTGCATCGACTGTGGCAATATCTTCGTAGTCTGCCGAGTGAATTTGAATGCGTTCTGGATATGTTTCTTTGATGCGGTTGAGTACATCTAAGCCGCGGCGTCCGCGCACTCGCTTTTGATCGTTGGCGGAATCAGCTACCAGTTGCAGTTCTTGGAGCACGAATTGTGGCACGATAATTTGACCTTCGAGGAAACCTGTTTCTAGCAAGTTTTCAATTCGGCCGTCAATAATGCAGCTAGTATCGACAACTTTGGCAGTTGCTGGTTTGAAAGTACCTTCGGCTAGCAACACCGTGTCAAAGCTTTTGGGGTTGATCAGCCGCAAGAAAGCGCGGCCGTGGGTGTCGGTCAAACTGACGCCTGTGAAGCCGAACATGACGCTACCCAAGACTGCGACTAAAGGTTTGATGAAGCCGAACTCGCGGGGAATTGGCAGCAGGAATAGCGGAGCCAGCATTAAGTTTGCTACTAGCAGTCCGATGATTAAGCCGATCGCCCGCGTCAGCAGCATCTCCACTGGCATATCGCGGACTTGTTTTTCCAGACGGCGATAGGTTGTTTGAGCCACTAATCCCATCACGAAGCCGATTAATGCTCCAAAAGAACCTAGTACAGAACTTAAGCCTTGTATATTTGTAACTTGCAGCAGCAGATTGCTCGGCAGGAGTTCGACTCCGTAATAGCCGATGCCTCCACCTGCGATTATGAATGAGATTATTATGATTGCGTCTAGCATTAGTTCTAGGTTAATGAATTTATTCACATTATATCTTTGCAGTGCTGATACTTGTTTTCATGCTTTGGTCGGATATCGCCCTATTTACTCAGAGACTTTCATAAACTTATATTTCGCGGTTGTACCCTTTGGGGGATGTGCCTGGGAGTTGATCGGAATTTACCACGCCCCACCGAAAGCAGGCACGAGGTGCGAATAGACCGCGCTGCGGGCTGTTGGCGAATTTTGGCTGCTCAAAATCGGTACGAGTTTAAATCAAAAGAGCCGTAGCTTGCGGGGCGGGACGCCATCGTTCGCAGCGCTTTTTTGGTAAGAAAATGTCATAATATACATAATTATTCATGATTGTTTAATTAAAACTTTAGATTTGAAGTTGCGCTTTCGACTTGAGATGTAATGAACCCTACCAGAGATTATTTAACATTTGAATTAAAAAAAAGTGTGCAAGCGGCAAATTCCGGCATTCCGAGTTCGGCTTACCTGCACATACCTTTTTGTCGCCGTCGCTGTTACTACTGCGATTTTCCGGTTTTTGTGGTGGGCGATCGCAAAAATGGCGAGAATTCCGGCACAATCGTGCAATATGTTGCTGTACTGTGTCAAGAAATTCAAGAAACTAAAAATTTAGGCGCATCTCTGAAAACAGTTTTTTTTGGTGGCGGCACGCCTTCGCTGCTTTCTGTCAGTCAGTTGAGCAATATTTTAGAGACTCTCGACGGCAAATTTGGGATTGCTGCTGAGGCGGAAATTTCTATAGAAATAGATCCTGGTACGTTTACTTTAGAACAGTTGCGGGGATATGCAGCGGCGGGAGTAAATCGAGTTAGTTTGGGAGTGCAAGCTTTTCAGGATGAATTGCTGCAAGCTTGCGGGCGATCGCACTCTGTCGCCGAAATTTTTGAAGCAGTAGAAATAGTGCGATCGGCTGGTATTGTCAATTTCAGTTTAGACCTAATTTCGGGACTGCCTCACCAAACTTTAGAAAACTGGGAAGCTTCCCTGAAATCGGCGGTGGAAATTAGCCCGACTCACCTGTCGAGTTACGACTTAATTGTTGAGCCCTTAACTGCTTTCGGGCGCTACTTTGAAGCAGGCGCGCAGCCGCTACCAGCAGATGAAACCGCTGCTGGAATGTACCGTTTAGCGCAGGAAATTCTGACTGGTGCTGGCTACGAACATTACGAGATTTCCAATTATGCTCGGCCCGGTTATCAGTGCCACCACAACCGCGTTTATTGGGAAAATCGTCCTTATTACGGCTTGGGAATGGGGGCGGCGAGTTACGTGGAAGGCCGGAGGTTGACAAGGCCTCGCAAAACTCAAGAATATTATCAGTGGGTGCGAAGTATTTCGGAGAGCACTTTTCCAGCTACCCCTAAAATTGGAGGGGAAACTCAGGCCGATATTTACCCAGCAATTGAGCAAAATTTTCAAGTTTCAGAAAATGACGTTTTGTTAGAAACGCTGATGCTAGGTTTGCGTTTAGCAGAAGGAGTTAGCCTGTCGGCGCTGACTGAAAAGTTTACTCAGCAAACGGTTGATAAAATTTGGCATTGTTTGCAGCCCTACTGGCGGCAAGGATGGGTGGAAATTATAACTGCAGATGGGGCGAGCGCAACTTTAGGCGAGGGCGCGAAACTGCCGCTTTCGGGAAATGTGAGGTTGAGCGATCCCGAAGGTTTTTTATTTTCTAATACAATTTTAGCCGATTTGTTCAGCAAGTTAGGCGAGGATAATTAGCTCTGTCTCAGGAAGTATATCCCCCGGCAAGCGCGATCGACCCTAAAGCCGTGGCCGCCAATACCACCGAAAGCAAATTTAATTGCTCCCTAGCTTGATCATGTCAAAAATAATATATTTTCTATCGATCCCTAAACAAAACTTAAAGGCGAACTAAGCCTTGAGATAGACGCCACGACTGCACTCCAGCCGTCATACTTAAGACTGAACATTTAAAAAGTAATTTAATGAACACTTTAACTATCGATCGCAACCAAACCCAAAACCAGCCCTGCCTTGTAATTAGCGAGCGCGGTTGCAATCCGGCTTCCAAGTGTAATTTTTGCGGTCACTACCAACAGGCAAGAGGTTCAGTTGGTCACTGTCAATTGTTGAACGCACCTGTTAGGGGAGGATGGAAATCTTGCACTTTAGCAATGCCAGCTTTTGCACCTTCTTGGGAATACGTGGAAGGCGCTGATGTTTCCCCGGCGAAATTGATTAATTAACCCAAAAAATGTAAAAAAATCTATAAAAAATTGTGTTTTAACTGGGAATCTGCTATACTAAGTTGAGGCATTTCGCCGATCGCTCGCACAATTGCACAAACAAGTTAAAAAAATGAATTTGACACTAAATCAGGTAATTTCCGAAGGTAATACGCGCATTTTGTGTTGGTATCTAAATAATACTAGCAAAGTGCAAATCGCTCGCATTACAAATATTCCTAATTGGTATTTTGAGCGGACTGTGTTTCCGGGGGAACGTTTTTTGTTTGAAGCGTTGCCGGAAGCTCAGTTAGAAGTTTGCAGGAGTGCGGATACGGGTGGTATAGTGTGCGAGCGAATTTTGTGCGATCGGCTGCGAGTTGAAGAATTAAGCACGGCTGATTGAAGATAATTCCTTAGACTTACCAACGAGAGGTAGAAACCCGGTTTTTTTTCAGAAACCGGGTTTCTGTGTGTGATTATAAAAACTCCGTGATTCTCGCCACCCATGCGTCAGCCCTGAAACTGTCGGAAATGTGAATCTAAGTTAAATTATAAAAAATCCACCGCCGTTTAATCCTAAAACCCGATGTCCCTCACCGAACAAATCCTCTCCCAAATGCCCGGAGACGCCCTCGGAGGCCTGAGAAAAGTCGATCGACTCTGGGAAAACCTCAAACAAAACACCGCACCAGCACCCCAAGCAGTCAAACACAGCCAACAACCCCTGGAAACCCTCGACTTCGACATAGTTATCGGCGGCGGAACCCTAGGAATATTAATCGGTACAGCCTTAGCCGTGCGGGGTTGGCGAGTAGCCTTGCTCGAACGTGGCACCCTGCGCGGACGCGAGCAAGAATGGAACATTTCTCGCAAAGAATTAGACGCATTCTTAGAACTAAATTTGCTATCAGTTGAAGAGATAGAAAAAGCCATAGCCACCGAATATAACCCAGCCCGCATAAGCTTTGCCAACACCCCAGACATTTGGGTGCGCGACGTACTCAACATCGGAATAGATCCAGTTTACCTCCTAGAAACCCTCAAGCAGCGATTCCTCCAAGCAGGAGGGAAACTATTTGAAAACACCCCCTTTAAAATAGCCACGATTCACCCAGATGGAGTCCTTGTAGAATCGGAAGCTACCGATTTACTAATTGCTAAAAATTTATTTAAATCCCGATTATTCTTAGACGCAATGGGACATTTTTCGCCGATTGTCCGCCAAGCAAGACAAGGCAAAAAACCAGACGCCGTATGTTTAGTAGTCGGCAGTTGCGCTCAAGGATTTCCCAAAAACGAAACCGGCGACATATTTGCATCCTTCACCCCAATGCAAAATCAGTGCCAATATTTTTGGGAAGCATTTCCAGCCAGAGACGGCCGCACCACCTACTTATTTACCTACATAGACGCCGACACAGAAAGATTCAGTTTAGAAACATTATTTGAAGAGTATTTGCGATTGCTTCCCCAATATCAAAACGTCGAACTCGAACAGTTAAAATTCCAAAGAGCACTCTACGGATTTTTCCCCTGCTATCGCCAAAGTCCTCTAAAAACGCCTTGGGATCGCATACTCCCAGTCGGAGATAGCAGTGGCAGCCAATCTCCCCTCAGCTTTGGCGGTTTCGGGGCAATGGTGCGCCACCTCAAACGCTTGACTCTAGGAATTGACGAAGCTTTGACAAGCAACAGTCTCAGCAAAAATTCCCTCGCACTTTTGCAACCCTACCAGCCGAATCTATCAGTTACCTGGTTGTTTCAGCGTTCGATGAGTGCTGCGATGAATCAAAAAATAGACCCCAATCAAATCAATCAACTTTTGGCTGCCGTATTTCAGGTAATGGAAGAGTTGGGAGAACCGGTACTCAAACCGTTTCTTCAAGATATCGTGCTGTTTCCGGCTTTGTCCCAAACCCTGTTTAAAACAGCAATTAGCCATCCAGGATTAGTTATGAAAATTATCCCGCAGGTTGGAATAGCTAATTTGCTCGATTGGATGGTTCATTATCTAAATTTAGGAATTTATACGGGATTGCAGCCTTTGGGGAAAGCCGTAGAACCGCAGGTAAAAAATTTAGCGCCGCAACAGCAATACTATTTTCACCGATTAGTTGAAGCGTGGCAATATGGCGCGGGAGGAGATTATTAAGTGATTGATTGTGGCACGGGCATCTTGCCCGTGGCTAATATATGAACAGGCAAGATGCCTGTTCCACAACACAAGATAATTTATTTATTTATTAATTGTGGCACGGGCATCTTGCCCGTGGCTAATATATGAACAGGCAAGATGCCTGTTCCACAACACAAGATAATTTAT